>JAGWSK010000229.1 GCA_028869355.1 Alphaproteobacteria bacterium
CTGGTGAAATTGTGACCAATTATACCGGCAAATAATTTTCCCGGATTGCGTTTGGAAGCGTCCCGACCAGTGCGGCGATGCCGCACTGGCGGAATTGAGAAATCTCGCGCGCAAAGGGCGCGGGCGCCCGCTGCGTTGCGGCGCTCGACCGATGTACCCGCATCGCCCTTCGCGCCGCGCCTTGCGGTTCGCAGCGCGAGAGCCGCAACGCAAACTATTCCATCCGGTCGCAACCTGCTCTAGTTAGCCGATATGGCTGACATTGACCCGGTTGCCCGATGCGCGCAGCTTTTGCGCGACCGGGTAGCGAAGCTCGTTCCGGAGAATCGCCGCGCGGCGGTGATCGGTTTTCCCGACAACCAGAACTGCGGCGAACACGCCAATTGGCTCGGCACACTCAAGCTTCTGGCGGAACTGGGAATTGAGACGGTTTACACCGGTTCGTGGGCCGATTTTGCCCGCACGGCTCCCGCACTCGACGATGCCACAATATTCCTGACGCGCGCACTCTTTGCCCGCGAAGATGGCGTTGCGGCATTTCTTTCCTCGGTTCCGAACCGGACGGTCATTCTGCCGGACGCACCGCCGGCAACGCATTCCATCCGGCCCGATGTGGCCAAAGCGGTTTCAGCGCACCGCAACCTGGTGATCTTTGCCGGCGACGAAGTTACGCGTGAGGTGATCCAGCAGGCGCTGGGCGGAAAAAAACCTGTCGAGCTGGCGCCGCCGCCGGCATTCGCGCTCGGCGCTCAGCAGTCCAATGCCGAACCCGCTTACGACATTGTCTGGGTGGCGCGCACGGACCGCAAAGACCACAGCGCAGAGGCTGCCGCGCGCCTGTCATCGCAGTCGGCCGAGAAACTCGATTTGCCGCCATTCGCCGACAACCTCGACATCGACGTGGTGGTGAAGCGCCGTCCGCCAACGGTAATGTTGACCGACTGGTCATCTCTGGTTTTTCGCAGCCAGGAAGCGCGCCTCGCCTGCAATGCACTGGATTTGACTGTTCGCGCGCGAGCCTATGTGGAGCGCGGCTTGCACATTCTTTCGCTTGGGCACGTGGCGATCACCGATCGTGCGGGTACGCATGTGCTCTGCCGTTTGGTCCGTCTACCCCATATTTTGACGGGCGACGCAACCGGCGCCAACCTGAGCTTTTTTGAAACCTGGTCGCGCGAGGCGGGTATGTGCCAGTTGTCCGATACTCCGGCGCGCGCGTGGTCACAGGCGCGGGGCCTGCTGCACGAGGTCAGGGGCGAATAAGAGAAGCGAGAAAAGAGGAGCGAAAAGCGAGAGATAGCTGGCGGGCCGGTCACAATCTCGCTCCTCGCTTCTCTGCACTCGCTTCTTATGGAGGGAAGGGACTGCAGCGCCTGTGCGTACACACAGGCGCTGCCGAGACGAAACTAGACCGCCTTGAGGTTGGTCGCCTTGACGCCGCGCGCATCCGGCTGGACATCGAAAGAGACGCGCTGACCTTCCGTCAAGGTGCGCATGCCTGCCGCTTCCACCGCGGTTGCGTGGACGAATACGTCCTTGCCGCCGCCTTCCGGAGCGATAAAGCCGTAACCCTTGGCGCCATTGAAGAACTTCACTGTACCGATTGCCATTGACACTTCCTGACACATTGTTCCCCCGTGGCGACATGCCACCGGAGGTGCAGAAGGCGAACATGTTGTCGGAAGTTTCGGCTGTCTCAGGCGCGCACAAAAGGCGAGTCCAGTTCAACAGTGCGCACATCCGACGAGACGCCGTCGCACGAACTAGATACGCGCCAGCGCCCGATATTGCAACGGGGGAACCGGCAGTTGATCCCCGGCTGGAACGTGGGCGTAATCGGACGATTACGCGCTCTGCTTTAGCGGAGGCCGGTAGAGCGACGGCTCCATGCGCGACTTGACCCCGGCCCTGGCCAGGGTGGCCTCATATTCCTGGCGCAGGAAGGGATCTTCCAGCCAGTACGGAATTGCGGTGCCGCCTTCGGTCACGTCGATGGCGCCTTCATCCGTGTCCTTTTCGCCGGGAACGCCGGCCCTGTCCTTGCGGTGATTGAGCGGTCCATACCATCCAATCAGGCGCAGCGGTTCCTTGCTGATGCCGAAATGGGCATGGAACCAGTCGCCGCCATATGGCGCGGCCGTGACCATACCCATGTGCTCGTAATCCTGCCGGAACACCTGATCGGCTTTGCCATCCTTCCAGGGCGTCATACCGATCGCGCGCGGCCAGGTGTAAGTGTAGCCCTTGCCTTTCAGGCAGACGAGAACCGCAGACGAGAGATGGGCATGCGCTTTTGAATAGCGCCCGGTCTCGTGTTCACCAACGAATCCATAAAAGACATTGCCCGCCATGGCAGGCTCGACGCGCAAGTAGCCGGGTGAGCGCCGGTTATCGAGATAGAGCTGGCCGTTGACGATGTCCGGGATGAGATTGGATTTGCGCATCGCCAACCCACGCAGCGGGTCGGGTGCGATATCGTCCTTTGGCTTGAAAAAATCGGCCCTGCCGTCGAAGCGCGACGGGAATGTCGCCGGACAATTAAAAATCCAGCCGGTATCGCGGAACAGGTTCATCACATTGGGCGCGCTCGTGGCGACCAGGATCAGCGCCGGAGTCGACGCCGCGTTGACGATCCGGTGCCAGGTGTTCAGCGGCACGGAAAACATCGATCCGGGCTGCCATTCAAATGTGTGCGGTTTGGTCTGACCGTCGATCCAGATTTCGGTGGTGCCGCGGCCTTCGGCCACCACCATGATCTCTTCATACATGTGGCGTTCGGGTTTCAGCGCGCCGGCGCCAGGCACTTCGACGACATAGCAGCCCCATTTTCCCTCGGTGCCGTAAAGCTGGACGAAGGTGCCGCGCCCGCCCATTCGTCCCCAAGGCTGCAGCGGCAGATCCTGAATCCGGCGCACGCCGATGCCGCGATAGACCGGCACGCCCTGGGCTTCCATGAAATTGTCATAGGGCGTGTTCGGCCGCTTCCAGGCGCCATAGCCGGCATTTTTCTGTCCTTGCGGTTCGTGCCAGTGCTCGCTGGTGGGGACGTCGTGCATGGGCGCGGTTCCTTCGGTGGCGGGTGGGAATGGTTCCGATGGCGCATCATGTCATTGCCAGAGGAAACCGGGCAATCCCTTGATGCGCTGAGTTTTCCTCCCCGTGCGCGGGAGAGATGGCGAGCATGTGAAGCGGCGAGCAGTGAATGCGCGGGCGCGGGTCTGCGCGCCTATAAATCTCCTGTTACAACTGCGCCGATCAAAGTGTCAGAACGTCAGAAGTGAGGAAATCCGCGGCTTTTTGCCGATTCAAAGCGTCAGACGAAGTGTCAGAAATCCGATGAGGTCGTCGCGCCGCGCAGGCCGCGCGAGTGTTTCAGAAAATGCGCCGGCGCAGGTTCAGCGGGTGCGATTGGAATGGATCGGAGCGCTGGGCGCAGTTCCGATCTTGGATAAGAACATATCAGGAACCCTGCACATGCGCAAGGGGGGTAGTGGTACAGTTTGACGATGCGGCTACTGACATGGCCAAGTCCCGCTCAATGCGCTGATTACGCCGATAACCGCGTCGTCGCTCCAATTTTCAGGATGCGTCATCGCCCAATTCTTGAACGCTTGGATCATCGCGCCGTGAGTGATTATCCGGTCTGAGCAAATCGATACAGGACCAGCCCGACGAGCAGTGACTCCCTCTGAGGCTGCTTGAGCCTTGCTCAGACGCCCGAGGCCACCAACGACCATCGCATCGCCCGCCCCACCAACGTACCCGACACAATAGAGGGCCTCGGCCGAACCATCCGGCGCATTGCAGTGATTAACTAGGGCTTGGACATCCTCTCCTGGGTTCGCAGCCAGAGAGTATTGCGGTAACGTAAGAGAGCTAAGGGTTACACACAGTGCGAATATCATCCCCCGCATTATTGGCCTCCCAATCCTCCAACACCTTCACCATATCAGACATTTCCCAGAGCTTGCCCGTCACCTTCGCGGCCATCGCGGGCGTCACCTTCGTGGTCTGATGAATGCGCACGAAATTGTAGTGCATGAAGTAGATCGCCATCATGTGCGCGTGGTTCTCTGCCTTCTTCGAACTGTACCACTACCGCAAGGGGGGTTGGCCCCGTGGTAATGCCCGGTTTTGGAGATAAGTGGCCCGAATTGAAATCGTCAGTGGCCGGATTTGACCGTGCCGAGCGTCGCAACGTTCGATTCGAGTTTGAAGTTATCCTCAAATCGAAGAAGCCTTTTTAGATAGGTCGCCGTCAGGGGAATCGAGCGCGAGCCAGGGCTTCGCTCTATTTGGCTCGGTGTTCGAGCGCGACTTAGTTCGTCGGTAGCCACCACCTCTCTCGGCACAATGAAAAAGAGGTGATGGTTATTTTCCAGAAGGACAACCGCTAGCCAATCGAATCCGCTAGGTTCGAAATTGATAAAACCACCTCGCCGCTTGGTGCGCGATTTGACCGATATCCGATGAAGCGAACCGTCCGGCTTCTCTGCAATTACATCAAATCTCGGCCAAGTGTCTGGGACCCGGAGCGCAGGGATTCCAGCCAACGTAAGTTCGCCAGCAACCAGCATTTCACAGGCATCGCCCATCTGCTTACTGGTATAGCCGCGCGGATTCACTTTTGCCGGCGCCGAGCGCCGTTTAGGCGAGCGACGGTCGCTCACTTCGCCGCGCTCTCCAGTTCGATCTTCAACTCCACCGGCTCACCGTCGCCGTCATAAATTTGCGAAACAATCATTGCGAAGGTTTTGAACCAGCGGACGCGCTTTGCTGGCTCCCAACCCTTCTCTGTTGGCGGGATTTTCTTGAGCAGTTCGACAATATAGCGCGCCGGGCCGATTCCTTCAAATCGAAGGTTCGGAGCCATGAACATGCTTCAATGTTCGGACTGACCGAAAATGAACGCGGGGAAGTCCTGAGCCTGCCGGGCGCAAGATTGGCCCCTTCCGCGTAATCGACGGAGGGCGCTAAGGTGGCCGAGTTTGAAATTCGAGTGGCTTAATTCGGCCACTACCGGCCCCGTCCCCCCCATTGTCATGGTCGGGCGCGCCGAAGCCCCGGAAGCGCGAAGCGCTATCCGGGGGACCCGACCACCCAGCGCGCCGCATCTGCGGCCCAAAAAATCATTGGCTCGCGGACGCTCGCCTACTGGATGGCAGGGTCAAGCCCTGCCATGACAAGAGGGGGAAGCGTCGGGCGCCCTACAGCCGGATCAGCTCCTCGGCATTGCGCCCGAGGATCATCTCCTTGCGCTTGTCCGACAGATCGCTCCGCGCGCGAATGCCGCTGACCGTGTGCGGGAATTCGGAATCATAATGCGGATAATCCGATGCCATCAGCACATGCGAATCCGGAAACTCCTCGAACACCCGGTCCATCTTGCCTTCATCCACTTCGCAGGTGACCCAGACATTGCGCCGGATAAGATCTGACGGCTGCGTCTTCAGATCCGAGAAGCCGTGCTTCATGAACTCGAAATCGTCGTCCATGCGATGCATCCAGTACAGGATCCATTCCGCCGAGCATTCGAAGAAGCAGACGCGCAGTTTCGGGAACCTCTCGAACACGCCGCCGCAGACGAGCCCGGCAAGTCCCATGGTGCAGTTGAACGGCCGCCCCAGCACGTGATTGGGGAAATGCGCCGGCGGCCTTCCTTTCTTGTGGAACATGTTCTGCATTGGCCCGCCGGAATTCGGATGGCACATCAGCGCGACATCAAGTTCCTCCGCCGCGGCGAAGAACGGAAAAAATGCCTCCTCATCCAGCGTGCGCGTCCGCGTGTAGGGCGTCAGATGCGCGACCTTGAATCCCAGTTCCTTGACGCAGCGGCGCAGCTCATCGGCCATGGCTTCAGGTTTGCCGGCAGGCATGATGGCGCAGGGCAGCAGCCGGTTCTCGCGCCCTTTCACCAGATGGTGGACCCAGTTGTTGTAGCAGCGCGCCAGTTCGACGCCGAGGTTGCCGGGTTCGAGCGCGGGGATGGAGATCTTGGTCGGAAAGACAATCTGCTTGTCGATGCCTTCCTTGTCGTTGTCGGCGACGCGGCGCTTCATGTCGAAGCCGCCTTCCTGGCGTTCCGCAATCTCGCCACCCAGCCAATTGGTTTTCTTGTGATAGATCCAGTCATGTTCGGCCGACGAGCCGGTGAATGGGTGCTCGAATTCGACCTCGCGGATATCGTCCGGATTGTTCCGCCTTTTGGGCTTGCTGTTCGCGAACTCCCCCTTCAGATCGTAGATTTCGTCGAGGAAATAGCTGTCGCGCAGGTGCGAATCCATGTCGATGACAAGTGTCATTGCCGTCCCATCCTAATTTCGTCTCGAAAACTATAGCCCGCGCATCCGCAAAAACGCTACGCATTCATTTAATCCTCGGCTGAAAGCGACTCGTCCCCCCTCCGTCGCGCATTCGCGCGACACCTCCCCCGCACGCGGAGGAGGAAAACTACGGCGCGTGGAGAACTTCTCCTGTCCTGTTATGGGGGAGGTGGCCTTGCGAGTCCGCAGGACGAGGCAGGGACGGAGGGGGGGACGATTCCCATGTCGAATAAGGGAGTGCCCTATCACCTTATCCCCGCTTCCTTCGCATAACTCAGGTCGACCATTTCGCTCGCTTGCGGCAGCGGCTGTTTCACGAACCCATATTTCGCCAGCAACTGAATCGTCGCGGTCAGCCCGTTCATGTCGATCTCCGCATCCTGCGGCAACACGCGGTATTTCGGATCCCAAAAATAATCGAGCATCTGGCGCGCCTGCTTTTCGGGCTGCGCGGTCACCGCCATCGCAACTTTCACCACGGCGTCGCGGTTTTTCGGATCGTGGATAAAACGCATCGCCTCCGCACTGGCGCGTAAGTATTTCACGACGGTGTCGCGATGGCTTGCGCCCCAGTCGCGATCAACCACATCCACCACATCGAGCAGCGGCGGGCCCGCTTCGCTGTGCAGCGCGAGCGTGTGAAATCCCGCATCGAACAATTTATAGACCGCCGGCTGGTCGACCGTGCCCGCATCGCATTTGCCGCTCAGCATGCAGTCGACGCGCGGCCCTGATCCGGCAATTTCCAAAATCGTCACGTTCTGGGGACCTAAGCCATGTTCGGCGAGAAGTTCGCGCGCCGTCAGGCTGAGGATGTCGCCCAGCCGCGGCTCGCTGATGACCCTTCCTTTAAGATCGGCAAAGCTTTTGATTTTCGGACTGGCGACGAGGAAATAGACCGGGTTGTCCACCACCGCCGAAATTCCGGCGATGCCGGTTTTATTCACCGCCCCTTCGATCAGGAATGGTGTCTGAACGCGGGTGAAGTTGACGTCACCCTTCTTCAATGCCGCCATCAGCGCGGTGCGATTGCGATCGCGGTCCTTGGTGGCCAGGAATGGCGTTTGCTGAAGCTTCAGTCCTTCACGCGCGAGAAATCCTTCGCGGTCGGCCACGGCCAATGCCAGCCCGTTGATATTGTGTTCGGTATCAACCCCAAAACGCAGCGTCGTCAGTTCCGCCGCCGACGCACTGTTTTTCAAACCCGAGACGGTCACGGCGGCAATCGCCGCCGCGGCCAACCGGCAAAATATTCCACGCACGATAAAGCCTCCCGCAATTCCCGGAACGGAAGCATCGCTCCCGTCGGTAGCATTTCCGAAAAACCCTTGCGTGCATAGGGGCCGCGGGCCGGACTTGAACTGTCGCCTGGTGTTGGCGGCGGCTAAAGGGCGATGCCGGCCGGGGTCTGGTGGCCGTGAAAGTTACAGCGCGCATCGGCGCCGTACAAATACTCACGCCTGTACTGGCACAGCTTTTCCAGTGCCGCGACATCGGTGATCTTTACCTGGCCCCTTGTGAAAATCTCGATTCCAAGCGGGCGGAATCGGCGCAGAATCCGATTCACGTGAATTGTGCTGAGCCCGCAGGCATCGGCAATCTGGGCCTGCGTCAGCGGCAGCAAGAAATTCGGTCCTTCACTATTGTTCTTGTATCTCTCCAGAAACTCGCAAAGCAAATGTGCGACGCGCAACGATGCGCTGTGCTGACCGGAGAACCAAACCCACTCCTTCAGAATTGACGTTTCGAGGATCGCTGCGCGCCAAAGCACGCGGCAAAATTCGGGATGCGCGCCGACCACTGCATCCAGCTCGGCCGGGCCGATCTGGCTCACCCTGCAATCGACCAGGGCGTAGATGCCGTAGATCACCGGACCAAGATCGCATTGCAGATTGGCGATGTCGCCAGGAAAGTGGAACGAGATAATTCGCCTTTTACCCTCGGCCGTTGATTGATAACTGGCGACAATACCGTCGATGACCACCAATATCCGGGAGGCCGGCGCGTCCTCATCGACGATGCTCTGGCCGGCACGGAACATCCGCGGCTGACACAGATCGGCCACGCGGCTCAGGAAATCGATGTCAAGATCGCCGCAATTGCTCCTGGACGGGTAGGGGACAATCGTCTGGCTTTCGCCGTTCACCTGTTCGGGAAAGTGCAACAAGAAGGTGCAGCCGCCTTCCGCTGTTGCCGGACCAAAGCCGATTTTGCCCTGAAGCTGTTTGGCAAGGCCCTGGATCAATTGCGTTCCCAGGCCCTCGGCCGCGCCATCCGGCAGCCCACGCCCATTGTCCTGCACCATAAACAGCAACTGATTGCCCGGTTCCCTTTTCAGCACAATCCGTATACGTCCTTCCTCCTCACCGGGGAAAGCATGCCGGAGCGCGTTGGTGATCGCTTCGGAGGCGATAAGCCCAAGCGGAATTGCCCGCCGCGACGGCAATCGAATCGGTTCTGTTGACAGATCGAAAGCAATGCGCCCGCCGGAGCCGATGCTGCTGCAGATACGGGCAAGATATTGATCGACAGCAATCCCGCTTCGCTTCGACTCATCGCCAAGGTCATGCGCGGCGGCGATGGCCGCGAGGCGGCGACTGGCCTCCTCAAGATGGTAAGTGGCGGTTTCGTTTCCAGCCTGCCTTGCCTGAAGCTGCAGGATGCTGACCGCAAGCTGTATGCTGTTTTTCGCGCGGTGATCGGCTTCGCGATAGGCAATTTCGGAGAGCGAGTCGGAAGCCGGAATCGGAGGGGCGAAGAGTTGCATGACACCTGACCTGGTGGTGAAACCCGTCCCCCGGGCGAGTGCGCAGAGGCTATCACCAAGTCCTGCCGGTGTATATTAACCTAGATTAACAGTCCGAGATTTGAACGAAGCTGCAACAAGTTGCCGCAAGAATGTTGCATGGGAACCTGCCGAATCAGCGGGTTACGGAAAATTCGAATCTTGTCTGCGGCGCGTGCGCGCAACGATAAGCGTCCACCTCCGCAATGGGGGCTGTGCGTAACTGCGCATTGGTTTCAACTTTGTCACAGCTGAAAATGTTGTCAGATCGCCCGCGTTCGTCGGGCACCGGGGCGAGCATTGCAGTGCTGGAGCGGGTTCCACCGGCTCGGCATGCAAGCGGGAGGCCGTTATGCGAAATCGAATCGTGAGCTCATTCAGCGCCGCTGTGCGTGCGGCTGGCGTGCCACCCGAAGCTCGCGCAGCGAGCGTAGGGTGGTGCCCCCGGCCGGACTTGAACCAGCACGCCCTCGCGGGCAACAGATTTTGAGTCTGCCGCGTCTACCGATTCCGCCACGGGGGCACGTTGCGTCAATACGAACCGGAGGGCGCGGATCATAGCCACGGTCGTTCACCCGTCAATGAAGAGAAGTGAGGAAAGAGGAGCGAGCAGCGAGATTTTCTCTTGTTTCTATTTTCTCGTTTGTGGCTTCTCGCCCAGCTAGATTGCGCCGCAAGATTTGGCACCAACCGGCCGGACGTTCTGACTTTGGCGACTCTGTTTTGGATACTCATTTTTGTTTTCGCGATGCAGCCGCTGATCGCATCGCGCTGGTTGCGCATGACGCGCGCATCCAAAATCGCGGCGATCCAGAAATCGCGCGGTTCGCGCGTGATCGCGGTCATTCACCGGCAGGAGTCCATGCGCTTTTTCGGATTTCCCCTGGCGCGTTACATCGATATGGACGATGCGGAAAAAGTCCTCAACGCCATACGCACCACTCCCGTCGAACAGCCGATCGATGTCATCCTCCACACGCCGGGCGGGCTGGCGATTGCCGCGCTGCAGATCGCACGCGCATTGCGCTCGCATCCCGGGCGCGTCACCGTTTTCATTCCGCATTTCGCGATGTCCGGAGGAACGCTGGTCGCGCTGGGCGCCGACGAGATCGTGATGACGGAGCATGCGATGCTGGGTCCGATCGACCCGCAGATCAACGGATTGCCGGCTGCGTCGATCATCAAGGTGGCGAGCGAAAAGCCGCTGTCCGATGTCGATGACCAGACGCTGATCCTTGCCGATCTCGGGCAGAAGGCAATCGATCAGCTCAAGCGGCAGGCAACGGAATTGCTGCGGATGCCAATGGCGCCGGAAGCAGCAAGGAACCTCGCCGAAAAGCTCACGAGCGGGCGCTGGACCCATGATTATCCGATCACCGTCGGCGAAGCGCGCGAGCTCGGGTTGCACGTCAACACCCAGATGCCGCAGGATGTGCTCGACCTGATGGCGCTGTTCCCGCAGCCCGTCCGGACAACGGTCGAATTCGGGCCGCGTCGAAGTCCGCGCTGATGCTCTCCGGCGCCGAGGCAGAACTCGAGGAATTGCGGCGGCGCGGGCTGTTCCGGACGCTGGCGTCGGCCGCCGGCATTGATTTCACCTCGAACGATTATCTCGGCTTGTCGCACCATCCCGCGTTGCGCGCCGCGGTGATCGATGCGCTGCAATCCGCGCCGGTTGGTGCATCCGCTTCACGGCTGTTGCGTGGACACGCCGGCGCCCATGCGGAACTGGAACAGTCGGCGGCGGAATTTTTCCAGACGCAGAAGGCGCTGTTCTTCGGCAGTGGTTTTGC
The DNA here is from genome assembly GCA_028869355.1 of Alphaproteobacteria bacterium. GTDB lineage: Bacteria > Pseudomonadota > Alphaproteobacteria > Micropepsales > Micropepsaceae > CAIYRG01. Next base: position 10,902 of record JAGWSK010000229.1, read on the forward strand.
CGCCAACTTCGCCCTGTTCAGCACTCTGCTCACGCGCCATGACGCGGTTGTCTTCGACGAGCACATTCATGCCAGCGTGAAGGAAGGCATTCATGCCGCGGCGGCGAAACGCTTTCGTGCCCGGCACAACGATGTTCAGTCATTCGACGATGCGCTGCGTAGGGCACGCGGGTCAGATGCCCGGCGACTGATGATCGCGGTTGAGTCCGTGTACAGCATGGATGGCGATCTCGCGCCTCTGAGTGAGCTCGCGCAGCTGGCGCGCGTGCACGACGCCGTACTGGTCATCGACGAAGCGCATGCAACCGGCGTGTTCGACCCGCGCGGCCGCGGCCTGGGCGAAGGGCTGATATCGGAAAACATCATCTCGCTGCACACCTGCGGCAAGGCGCTGGGTGTATCGGGCGCGCTGGTCTGCGGGTCGCGCGTTGTTGTCGATTACCTCGTGAACAAGGCACGGCCATTCATCTACAGCACCGCGCCGCCGGCAATGATCGCAGCGGCGGTTAAGCGCGCGCTCGAACTGGTGGATGAAGAGCCTTGGCGGCGCAGGCGTGTGCTTGATCTCGCGCGTGTGGCGCATGACACAATCTGCCCCAATGCAGTGTTCCGTGGCAGCCAGATCATTCCGGTCGTCCTCGGCGATGCCGAACGCACGTTGCGTGCCGCTGCGGCTCTGCAGCGCGCGGGATTTGATGTTCGCGCCGTGCGCCCGCCGACGGTCCCGGAAGGAACATCTCGGCTGCGCATTTCGATTCATGCGGACCACAGCGAAAGCGACATCGCCGCACTCGCAGCCACGATGGGGCAGGTGATGGCAGAGAAATGACTCATCCGCCTCCGCCTGCATATTACTTTTTGAAGTTCGTATGGATCCGATAAAGGCGCTGATGAAGACACTAATTGTCACGGGAACCGATACTGGCGTTGGGAAGACCGTCGTTGCGGCGATGCTGGTGCTCGCGTTCGATGCGCTTTACTGGAAGCCGATCCAGTCGGGACTCGCGGATGGAACCGATACGGACACCGTTGCCACGCTCACCGGAATTTCCGGTGCGCGCCAGTTGCCCGAAGCCTACCGCCTGCATGAACCGCTGTCGCCGCACCGCGCCGCCGAACTCGACGGCGTGACCATTGATACCGCAGCGCTCGCTTTGCCTGAAACTCCGTCTGGACGTTGGCTGATTGTAGAAGGCGCGGGCGGTGTCCTCGTTCCGGTGACGAGGTCACTGTTGCAGATAGAGCTGTTCGCGCGCTGGCAGGCGCCGGTTCTGGTGGTCGCGCGCACTGCGTTGGGGACAATCAATCATACATTGCTGACCGTCGAGGCGCTGCGGCGGCGTGAGATTCCGGTGCAGGGAATTGTGTTCGTGGGCGATGAGAATTCCGATACGCAGCGGACCATCGCGGAGTTTAGCGGTGTGGAGATTCTCGGGCGCGTGCCGATGATGGATACAATCAACCCCGATGCGCTGCGGGATGTTTTCCAGCGGCAGTTCAGAAGGGGTGATTTCGAATCTTTTGCGCCCGCGGACGCGGGCGCACTGGATGGCCGGGTCAAGCCCGGCCATGACAAGCTGTTACGATGACCAGGTCGCGCATCTGGCATCCCTTTACCCAGCATGGCAGCGCGCCGGCGGAAATTTCCGTTGCGCGGGCGGAAGGTGCGCGCCTGATCACGGATACAGGCCGCACGATCATCGACGCGATTTCCTCGTGGTGGGTAATCACCCATGGGCATGGTCACCCGCGCATCGTGCGGGCGATCCGGGAGCAGGCACAAAAGCTGGAGCAGGTAATCTTTGCCGGCTTCACGCATGGGCCCGCGGAAAGACTTGCACAAAACCTGCTTGCCAGGGCGCCATCTTCGCTCAAACATGCATTCTTTTCCGACAGCGGTTCGACCGCCGTGGAAGTCGCGGTGAAAATGGCGGTCGGTGCCTGGCACAATCGCGGCAAACCGCGCCACCGCATCATCGCGATGGAGCATGCCTACCATGGTGACATGTTTGGCGCGATGTCGGTCGGCCATCGCGGCGTCTTCAATGCCGCCTGGGATCCTATGTTGTTTGAGGTGAGCTTTATTCCATTTCCGGAATCCGGCGCCGGACAGCGAACGCTCGACGCTTTGGAATCGCTGTTGCGGCGAGATGCGGACCGCTTCGCCGCGGCGATTTTCGAACCGCTCGTGCTGGGCGCGGGCGGCATGAAGATGTACCCACCGGCCGTGCTGGAGCGAATCGCGCAAATCTGCCGCCATTACGGAGTCTGGCTGATTCTCGACGAGGTGATGACCGGCTTCGGCCGAACCGGCAGTTTGTTTGCTTGCGAGCAGGCGAAAGTGGCGCCGGACCTGATGTGCCTGTCCAAGGGATTAACTGGCGGATTTCTGCCGATGGGAGTCACGCTGGCATCGGCAGAAATCTACGACGCATTCTATTCAGATGATCGCGCGCAGACGTTTTTTCACAGCTCGTCCTACACCGGAAACGCGATTGCCTGTGCGGCGGCGGTGGCGAATCTTGAAATCTGGGATTCCGAGCCGGTCATGGCGGGCATCACTTCGATTGCGCGCCAGCACGCGACCGCGCTCGAAAAGCTTGCCCGCCGGCGCCAGGTTGCCGGGGTGCGGCAGACGGGCACGATCGCTGCGGTGGAACTGAAAGCAGGCGATTCCGGCTATCTCGCACAACTTGGACCGAAGCTGAACGCATTCTATCTTGAACACGATGTGCTGCTGCGGCCATTGGGTAATGTGATTTATGTTCTGCCACCCTATTGCACGAGTGCCGCAGAACTGATGCGCGTTTATGGTGTGATTGATGAATCCCTTGCCCTTGCCGGATGATGGTCGAGGCGCGGTAGGCGCCCGCCTTGAGCAAATTTGCGCCGATCAGGATTTGCATATCCGGTTTCTGAACACGCTGTCGCTGATGGAACATATCGGCAGCCGCAAGATCATGCTGGCGCAACCGCGCGTTCCCGATGGCGCCATGCTGAAACATCTCGCCGAAGAAACCCGGCACGCCTGGTTTTTCAAACGCGCCGCCGAGAAACTCGCCGGCCGGACCCTCGATTATGGCGATGACGCTTTGCTTGCCGGTGCCGCGGCGCGCTTCTACATGGACAGGCTCGATGCCGGCATTTCATCGGCGATGACGCCGGGCGAAGGTCCGCTGCCCTATCTCTATATGTCGCTGATCATTGAGCGCCGGGCGATCTGGGCCTATCGGATTTATCAGTCGGTGCTCGCCGCGCGCAATTGCGGAATTTCGCTCACCGGTGTGCTGGCCGAAGAAGATTTGCATCACGATAAAATGCTGGCCGGGATCGGCGCACGCGATCCTCTGTCCGATGAGCGCATGCCGGCGTTCTGTGCCATGGAACAGGACAATTTCCGCAGATTCTGGGGCGCTGTCGAGCAAAGTGCATGCGCACGCTGCTGATCGCCGCCGGGATCATTCTTCTCGCCATCGGCATCGCCTGGCCGGTGCTTGGCCGGATCGGGCTCGGGCGGCTGCCGGGCGATATCGTGATTGCGCGCGGCAATTTCCGCTTCTATTTCCCGATTGTCACATCGCTCTTGATCAGCGCAATCCTGACGCTTGCCGTCTGGCTGTTCCGGCGATAAAGCAGTTTCCCCACGTGGATAGGGAATGCGAGCGTAAGCGGGATGAGATCAGTTCCGGTCACGCTCCCCTCACTCAGCCGCGCCAGTGGCCGGTTGCTTCGCAACCGGCGGCGCGGCATCCCTCTCCCTCAAGGGGGCTGTTGCGTAAATAGCGGATGTGATTCGCTGACGCGCGGTATTGGGGGATTCGCGATGGCGATAAAGCAGATC
>JAGWSK010000230.1 GCA_028869355.1 Alphaproteobacteria bacterium
CGACTGTGTCGATGACCAGCGTGTCGCCTTCATAATGACCGACGGAATCTCCGTACCAGGATGGAGACACTTTGGCCGGATGGGTCGCATTCATGCGCACATGGCGCACCTGATGATCGGTCTGATAGATCATCGTGATGTGGTCCGGGTACTGAAACATCTGCAGACCGTTGCTTGACAGCACAAACGGCACGCCGTTGGGCCAGCACTGGTTGCGCGGGTTGTGAAAGCCGTAATGGGCCTTCGACATCTCGCCGAACTTCTTCACCGTCGCTGCGGCTGCGGGTTTGAGAATAGGATTGGTGTAATCGCCAACAAGCTGCAGGATATTGCTGACACCATCCGGCCGCCGCGAAAGATTGACCAGAGAAGTGGGACCCGATGGCAGCGATTCAAAGCCGGGGAGCCACGGATGCGCCCACACACCGGAGAAATCTGGGACTGACGCCGCGTTCGGCGCTGGTTGCGCCACACCCGGAACCGCCGCCGCTGTCGTCACTATCACTGCCAGAAAAAACTTGCGCTTCCTCCCGCTCATGCTGTCCTCCATGCGGTGTTTCGCCAGCATTTCGGCAGCAATGCTACACCCGCAGCGTGTATCTGACCACGTTCAGCACAACCGGAACGCGCCACAAAAAGACGGCGCGGCAGCATTCGCCGCCGCGCCCGTCTTGTTTCCTCTCCCCTTGAGGGTCGAGGGCGTCGCAAATCGCCCGAGGCGATTTGCAGCCCGAGGGATGCAGCGCCCGCGCGTACGAAGTACGCGCGCAATGGCGCTGCTGGGTGAGGGGATCGTTTACGCCGTGACCGGCTGGTGGGCCCGCAGGAACGAATGGACCTGGCGAACAGCAATGGGAATCCGCTCCTTCGGGTCTTTCCACGGATACATGCTGACTTCGGATTTCGGCGCCAGCATCGCGGCTTCCATGGCGACCTTGTAGGGATGCGCCGGAATGTCGTCGGGCATGATCAGGACCGGCGTCTGGCAATTGCGGACGAAATCGCGGTCCACGGTGAACACGAAATCCGCGCGCTTGGTGTACATGTTGTCGACATATTGCCGGACCATGTCCATGGTGATGTCGGACCGGCGCTTGACGAGATCCGGACCCCAACCCATCAGGCTGCCGTCCTGGAGCACGGTCGGCATTTCGGGACGGAAACCAACCGGCTGTGCCAGCACGGCCGCGACCACGCGATCGGGCGCCCGCTTCAGCAGATTCCAGATGAAGGGCCCGCCGATGCAGAAACCGATCACCATGAATTTGTTGGCGCCGATGTGATCCATCAGTGCGAGCTGATCATCCGTATGCGAATCCCACGGCCGGTTGACATCCAGCGGGCCGGTGGACTGGCCGGGTATTGCATTGCGCAGGTCGGCGCCGACGCAATGGAATTCCCTGCTGAATTCTTTCATCGGATCGAACGGCCCGCTATGCAGGCTGGTCAGTGCCGAATTCAGGCCGCCGCCGGCGATGCAGAGCAGCGCGGGTCCCGATCCTGCGTCTTCATAACGAATGCGGACGGGACCTTTTTCGAAGAATTTTCCGCCCGCCGCATTTTGCGCAAAAACCTGCGGTGCCGCGGCGACTGCCGTAGCCGCCGCTCCGGTTGCCAGAATGTCGCGTCTTGTTGGAGCCATTGCCGTGCCCTCCCGTGCAGAGCTGCTGGTACGGCCGCTTCTACCATGATTCCCGCGACCGCTGAACGGCATACCGCGGGTGACGGAGTTGGGCTAAAATGGCTCGCAGAGCACTGAAACCGGCGTCACGGAGGGCCAAAACGGTGAGAACAGTCACAAGGCGGCACGCGCATATTTGTGGTGCCACCGTGGCCTGTCTGATGCTCGGCCTGACGCCGGTCCATGCCGCCGCGCCGGACTTCAACGGTGTGTGGGGCAAATACACCTACAGTTACCCAAAGCCCTATATGAAAGGCCGCAACATCGCTGATGGTTACAACAACGAGTACCTGCTGCCGTGGGTCGTCGATTACCTGAAAAAAGACGACATGGTTTCTGAACACGGCAAAGCCCTGCCGACCGCGCATTCGCTGTGTTATCCGGAAGGCATTCCCTACATCTTCGGCGAGACTCGATTCCAGGTTCTTCAGACGCCTTCGGAAATCACCATGATCTTCGGCGGCGAGCAGGAACAGTCGCGCACGATTTATTTGAACCGCGAGCATCCGCAGCACGTCACGCCGAGCTGGTACGGCGATTCGGTCGGTCATTTTGAAGGCGATACGCTGGTGGTCGATACGGTTGGTATCGCGGCGATGCCGGAATCCGGCTCAATGGGGCTGTTTGGCACGCCACATACCGGCCAACTGCATGTGGTCGAACGCTATCGCTTCCTCAAGGACGGTGAAAAAACGGTTCTGCGTGGACCCAATCCGGCAGCGAACAACGTGACGATCAGCCCCGGCGAAATCATTCGAGATGGGCGCAAATTACGGCTGACATTCACTTTGGATGACCCGGGCGCATACCGGAAACCATGGTCGGTGACTCTGGATTTCCTGCCGCTCAAGCCGCCGATCCAGGAATATATCTGCACCGAAAATTATCAGGACAAGGACCTGATACCCCTCATTCCAAAATCCGATCGCCCGGATTTCTGATCAGGCGTAAATCTATTTCGGGACCGGTAGTTCGGACGCGCCCGGCTCGGTGTGATTGAGATCGAATGCGAGTGAGTCGAGGAATCGTCCTGCATCCGGCGTCGTGAAGTCGCCGTTCGCTGGAAGTACGACCGCCTCAAGAATGTAAAGATGACCCTTGGTGAAATAGGTGGCGGCGTTCTCACGCCCACCATCGTCCGGCAGGTCGAATGTCATTCTGCGTCCGTACACTGCGTTTTTGCCCGGTTCGACGCGTCCGAAATCGTTCATCAGCACATGCTTGCCGTCCTGCAGGATGTAAGCAGCTTCTTCCATGATTACTGAGCTCTCGCCCAACCGCTTGCTGAAATCGATCACCGTCACCCGGTAGCGGATATTATTGTCGGTCACGCCGTAGACGATCGCATCATTTACGCCCGCCACTCCGGCGCGGTAGGTGCCTTTGGAGGTTTTCACCTTGCCCGGCGCATCGAAGGAGAATCCGAGCGTGTGGCTGATATAGGTCTTCCAAACCACGGCATCGGCGGGCATTCCGGCCAACGACAAAACTGCCGCGAGCATGGTTAACCGCGCAATGTGCATGACTTTTTCTCCTCCGGACGGCGTGCTTGTGGCCGCGAACCCGCGCGGATTATAAGAACAGCCACCACCGGATTCACCTGCCATCGTAGCGGGAGGCACCCCGATGCGAGTCAAATTCTGGATTGTTGCAGTCATGCCGTTGGCCTGCCTCGCTGGCCCGGCGCGAGCGCATCATTCCTTCGCCGTGTTCGACGCCGATAAGACGGTCACCATGACCGGCACGGTGAAATCCTTTGAATGGACCAATCCGCACAGTTGGCTACGCATGGTGGTGGAAGATCCAGCGACCGGTAAACCCGTCGAATGGATGCTTGAGCTCGGTTCTCCGGTGCAACAGGAGCGTGTCGGCTGGACGCATGACTCGCTCAAGCCGGGAGACACAGTGACCGTGACCATGCATCCACTCAAGGACGGCTCACGTGGCGGCGGTTTGCTCTCGGCGAAACTTCCCAACGGAAAAATTGCCGGCAACGGCGGCTTGCGCCCGGATTCCGAACGCAGTTCGAAAAATCCCGGCGGAAAGCCGGCCGGCATATCGGTTGATGCGAACTGAAAACGGGAGCGCGCAGTGAACCGTAGAATAACGCTACCGCTTGTGCTCGTTCTGGTCAGCTGGCCATCGCTGTTGCCGGCCCAGACGTCGGTGCCAGACTTTTCGGGGCCATGGACGAGAAAATGGGCGACGGCGAGTCTTTACGATGCACCGCCGAGCGGGCCGGGGCCGGTGATGATGGATCCCGCGCATCCACACCACGGGCACATTGTCGGCGTGAACGGCCAACCGGATCAGGAAGCCACGCCATGGATTGCCGATTACAGCAATCCGATTCTCAAGCCGGAAGCGCGTGCCGTCGTGCAGCGGATCACCGATGAAGAAATTGCCGGCAAATCGCACGTCGAACTCCAGACGCTGTGCAAGCCCTCGGGCGTACCCGAAGTGCTGAACCTGCGGGACGACATGCAGATGCTGCGGTCGTCATCGGGCAGGGAGATCACCATCGTTTACTCGCGCGACAGCCAGGTACGCCACGTTTACATGGATGTTCCGCACTCAAACAATCCGGTTCCAAGCTGGTACGGCGAATCGGTGGGCCATTTTGACGGTGATACTCTGGTCATCGACACCATCGGCCTGAACGACAAGACCGAAACCGACCGTTTCGGCACGCCCCATTCCGAACAGATCCACGTGGTTGAGAGATACCGCCTGTCGGCAGACAAGAAGACTCTCGAAGGCCTCTTCACGGTGGATGATCCGAAATTCTTCACGATGGAATGGTCGGGAACGGCCGATTACCGCCGTTCCAACCGGAATCCGGGCGAAACCATCTGCGCCGAGAACAATACGAATGGCGGCATCGGCGCTCGGCCGGCAATACCCGTCGCCGCAAAAGCAGATTTCTAGAGGTCAGCCCTCCCCTTGGGGGCCTGTTGCGTAAATCGGACAGAAACGGCGGAAGCGCCTGTGCGGGCGACGGCCGTCATTTGGCTCGCCTCTTTGGGGTTTTCGGGTTGCTAAAGCGTGGATTTTCATCGCTGCAGTCAGACTCCGGCCGTGATCGCCGCCCATCGTCGGAGGTTGAACGCGATGGCGGCCATCGTGATCTGCGCTTCGGCTTTGGCCAAACCGACGTAGCGAATGCAATCGAGATGCATCCGGTGCTTCATTGTTGCAAAAGTGGTCTCGACGGCTGCACGCCGGCGGGCGAGCAACTGATTGTAACGTTTCAACCGCACCGAAAGCGGATGATATTTGTTCGGCCGCCGGGCAATTCTGGGTTTCTTCCCTTCAGCTTTCAGACGGGCGATCCGCGCATGCGTGTCATAGGCAGCGTCGGCCCAAACCGCGCGTTCATCTCCACAGATCAAATCATCCGCTGGTGTTGTGTCATTGACGTTGGCAGGCGTCGTGATGACCGAGCGGATCAATCCCGAGCCTTCGTCGACGCCGACATGAGCCTTGTAGCCGAACGTCGAGCCAGCCCTACCTTGCCGTTTGGCAAAACCGGCGTCCGGATCAACCGAGGGACGCTCATCACTGGGCCGGCGCGATACCGTTTCAATCAGCGTCGCATCCAGCATCGTGCCGCGCTTCAGAACCATTCCGGCCTTTTCGAGCTGCCGGTTCAGTTCGGCAAAAAGCCGCTCCAGAAGATTTTGCGCGATCAGCTCATGGCGGAACCGGCACAGAACCGTGTGGTCCGGTGCCGCCTCTTCGATGTTCAAGCCGACAAAACGCTTGAACGACAGCCGGTCGTTAAGGGCGTCCTCCAATTCCCGTTCCGACAGGCCGTACAACGATTGCAGCAGCAGCGCGCGAAACAACAGCAGGACCGGATAGCCAGGCCGTCCCGGCGTATCTTCGCTGCGCAAATGCGCCAGCAGCTTCTCAAACCGGTACCACTTCACCAGTCCACCGATGCGGTCCAGGGCTTCGTTCTTGCCCAGGCCCTTCGGCATAAAAGCTTCTACAAATGTGGGTTGCCCCGTCTGCTTTATCGCCATCTCGAATCGCTCAGAGCCTCGCTTAAGCGAATCACATCCGCTATTTACGCAACAGCCCCTCAAGGGGAGAGGCGAGTTCGCATCTGTGTCACTTGCTGCTTTGTTCTTTCCGCAGTGATAGCCGGACCCGCGAGGGCCGCGGATAGTAACCTGTTCAACGCCAAGACCGTCACCTACATCATCGCGGTCGGGCCGGGCGGCGGCTATGACACCTATGGCCGCCTCGTCGCCCGCTTCATGCAGAAACATCTGCCGGGGTCGCGCTTCATCGTGCGCAACGTGCCGGGTGCCGGACACATCGTCGGCGCCAATACTCTGTATGCGGCCAAACCCGACGGGCTGACCATCGGCACATTCAACACCGGCCTGATCTATGACCAGCTCATCCAGCGCGAAGGCGTGCTGTTCGACCTGAAGAAATTCAGCTGGATCGGCAAGGCCGCGACCGACACACGCGCGCTTCTGATCGCCAACAATTCCGGCTTCCGGAGTTTCGAGGATCTGCGCAATTCGAAGGCGCCGGTGAAATTCGCCTCGTCCGGCGTGGGCGCCGCGGACTATGTCGAAACCCGGATCATCGCCGATGCCCTGCATATCAATGCGCAGATCATTCCCAACTTCACCGGCAATGCCGGCGAAATGAGCATGCTGCGCCAGGAAGTCGCCGCCAAGGTTTCGACCGTCGATTCCATGGAGGATTTCGTTAAATCCGGGCACGGATTCTGGGCGCTGTCGCTGACCGGCAATCCGTCGGCGCTTCCCGGCGTGCCGCGCGCCATGAGTTATGCCAAAGACGATCGCATGCGGCGGCTGCTGACCCTGGTCGAAACCTTGTCCGAAATCGGCCGCCTCACCGCCGGTCCGCCCGGCATGCCGCGCAATCTTCTGGATGCGGAACGCCGGGCCTATGACGCCGCGGTGAGCGACCCGGAATTCTTGAGCGAAGCGAAGCGGCTTCAGCTTCCGATCAGCCCCGCGACCGGCGAAGTGGTGGAAGCGAAGATCGTGAAC
>JAGWSK010000231.1 GCA_028869355.1 Alphaproteobacteria bacterium
CGAATCGAAGCGGTTCTACGGATCATTGCTCGACTGGAAGCTGGAAGAAGCGCCTCCCGAACACGGCATGGAATACACGATGATCAAGGTCGGCGAAGGGACAGGCGGCGGCATGATGAAACATCCCATGCCGGGCCAGCCATCGGTTTGGGTTCCCTATATTCAGGTTGGCGATCTTCGGGCCCGAACCGCAAAAGCAAAATCGCTGGGCGGCCGCATCATCCGCGATGTGGAGCAGATTCCCGGAGACGGCGGAAGCTTCGCGATCATTCAGGACCCGACCGGCGCCGTGTTCGGCCTCTACGAACCGAGGCCCAAATAGGCGCCGCAGCGGAAAATTTCAGCACAACCGTTACACCGTAACAATTCAGGGATTACAAGGGCTTATTCGAAAAGCAACCGTAACAGTAAAAGTTACATCGGCTTGCATTCAGCGGAACCGGATCCGGCCGGCGGGACCGCAGAAATCCTTTTCAACTCCTTTGGCTTGTGTCGGCGCGGACACTTGTTCATGTTATGTTCTATTCAACCGCAAGTCAATACCTCACTGGTCCGGATGCGGTCATAGTTGAGACTACACCGTGGCGAGGGCGGGGGTGGCGGTTTTGCCGAGTGCTGCGGTGGAAGGGAAGATCAGCGATTTGATCACCACCGGCACCGCGCCGGACGCATCGAGCATGGCGCCGATATCGATGTAGTCGAACTCCTTGAGTTCGAGTCCGTCGATCGAAACCACCGGATAATCGAGCTTCATTTCCTCGCGGAGATGGATTCCGACCAGTCCGCCGACATCGCCATCGCCGACCAGAATGATCGGATGGCCATGCGCGAGGACTTCCGACAGGCCGTCGACAATGCCGCGGCAGAACGCGTCGAGCCGCGCAAACGTCGCGGAACCGAGCCATGGTACGAACACCGCGACCGGCCGCTCGCCGCCGGTGAGATCAAGCCGCTTCAGCACGTGGCACACCGCACCCGCGACCGCAGCGGAACCGATGTCGTCGCCGAATTCGATATCGGGTGCGATCACCGGCACGTTGCGCAAGGGCAGGATTTCCATTGGCCAGACATGAATGGTGCTGCCGCTGACTTGGGTGGTGTATTGCGAAGCGCCGATCACGGTGGCGCGGATTCCTTCGTTGGGATTTTCCAGTCGTGGACCCCATGCCTCGACGCGTTTGCGGATTTCTTCGGCAAGCTGCGAGCCGAGATCGCCGAAATTGCCCTTTTCCTTGCCATAGACGAATTCCGACACTCCGCCGGAAATGGTGATCTCGTCGATTTTTGCGCTCGCCTGGATCGGATCGAGCCGCAGCAGCGGCGTGGTTCCGGTTTTGGGCGATTTGCCGGACGCGGCGTCTAACAGGCGCTCGCCCATTATCGCCGCGAGCGCCTTGCCTTGTTCCGGTGTGAATTTTGCGCCGACCGACAATTTCCAGCCGAGTTCGACGCCGAATTGCCGGCCGGCTTCTTCCAATCGGACGATCCGGCCACTGGAATCGGTGACGACAAGCCGCGCGCCCACATCGATGGCGGTCACGTCCACCACTTTGCCGTCGCGGCAGACGGCGATTTTCGACGTGCCGCCGCCGACATCGATGTTCATCACCGTCAGACGATCGCGGATCGAGCGCTGCACTGCGCCGGAGCCATAGGCGGCCATCACGGTCTCCAGGCTGTCGCCGGCGCTGACCGCGACAAGCTTGCCGGCCTCACTTGCGAACAGATCGGCTATCGCACGCGCGTTTTTGCGCCGCACCGCGACCCCGGTCAGGATCAGCGCGCCGGTGTCGATTTCATCGGGTTGGACTTTGGCAAACCCGTACTGCTTTTTGATGAAGGCTGCGAGTTTTTCCGCATCGATCGTTTCTTCTTCCGTGTACGGCGTCAGGAGAATATCGGATTCGTAAAATGTCTCGCGCGTGGTCACCACATAGCGGCTGTCAAGCCGTTCCAGCACGATGCGCGAAAACACCAGATGCGAAGTGGATGAGCCGATATCGACGCCCACCGACAGAATGACGATTTCGTCCTCGCCCTCAAGCGTGCGGCCTTTGCTCGAAAAGAAAATGCGCCCGCCCTCGGCTTCACTCATACCTTTTAAGCTCCTCCGAACAGAATGCCCGGATAGAGCTCCAGGCTCAGGACAACATCAAACAGCAACCAGATCATCAGGGTCGCGGCCGCGGCAAAACCAATGCAGACGAGCAAGGGCCGCCGGCCCTGGATCAACAGCGACGAAAAGACATACAGAGGCACGGCATACAGGATTCCGATCAGGAGCATCGCGGCGGCGAAACCGGCGATCCAGGCAACGGCGACAATCTGTTTCAGCACGGGATAACGCTTGACCGCGTCCTGCTTGTCCGCGTCGCCAGCCGGATTGAGCCAATGCATCAGAGTGGCGCCGATCTTTGTCCGCGTGCGCGAAACCAGATCGAACGACACCAGAATCATCATGACCCACGCGACGCCTGCGGGAACCGCACGAGCGTCAGGGCTGTATTGATATGCCGTTACGAGGTAGATCGCCGTGACCGCCAGCAGGCCCAATGCGGGCATGTAGTCGGTGACCGGCGTGCCAAGGACGCGCTTCACGCTGCCTCTTTCTCCACCAGAATTTTGCGATTTGCCGCCTGGTTCAGCATTGCGCGCACAACCGGAATGACGAGCAGCGCAATAGTGGCGGCGAGTAGCGCGGCAGAGATCGGGCGATTGAGATAGATGCTCCACTTCCCGTCGCCCATCAGCATCGACTGATGGAAATTGCGCTCGGCCGAGGCGCCCAACACCAGAGCGATAACGATGGTCAGGCGCGGATAATCGAATCGGACCATCAGATAGCCGATGACGCCGAAGACAGCCGTCACGATGACATTTTCAATTGTCATATCGATCGCATAAGACCCGGCAAAGGCGACGCACAGCACCATTGGTGCCAGGATTTGCGCATCCAGCAGGGTAACGTAGGACAGTGGCTTCACCAGCATAAGCCCGGTGAATGATGCCAGCACGCAGGATGCGGTCAGTGCCCAGATCAATCCATAAATTTCGACCTGATGATCGACCAGCAATAGCGGACCCGGCTGCATGCCATGGACGATCAGGATGCCCATGAAAACCGCCATCTCGACGCCGCCGGGAATGCCGAAGGCGAGGGTGGGAATCAGCGAGCTGCAGTCCTTGGCGTTGATCGCCGCTTCCGGGGCGATGACGCCCTTGATATTGCCCTTGCCGAAGCTGTCGCGGTCCTGCTCTTTGGCCGCCTGCACCGTCATGCTGTAGGAGAGGAACGAGGCGACGACACCGCCGACGCCGGGAACTGCACCCACCACGGTGCCGATCAGCGAACCGCGCAGCACGGTCGGCCAGTGGCGGAAAGTCTGCATCAGCCCACTCGTCATTTTGGTGATCTTCACCGATGCGGCATTGTTCGCGACCGAGCCGCCCTTGACGTAGAGGTTGATCATTTCGGCGACGGCGAACAGACCGATCAGCGCCGGCACAAGATGCACGCCATCCCAGAGATATTCGATCCCGTAGGTGAAGCGCTCGCCGCCGCTGACATCGTTATAGCCGATGAACGCCACCATCAGCCCGAAGCCGCCGGTGATCAGGCCACGGAGCAATTTGCCGCGCGATGTGGTCGAGACGATGACCAGGCCGAGCAAGGCCAGAAGGAAGAATTCCGGCGGTCCGAACAGCAGCACGATGTTTTTGGCGACGGGCAGGATAGCAAGCACCGAAACCGTGCCGATGATGCCGCCGATGGAGTTCGCGCTCGCCGCCGCGCCGATCGCGAGGCCGGCCTTGCCCTGTTGCGCCAGCGGATAACCGTCGATGGCCGTTGCGGCATTGGGTGCCGAGCCCGGGGTGTTCAAAAGGATCGCGGTGATCGAACCGCCCATCGGCACTCCGCCCATGACGCCGCCGGAAAGCGCCAGCGCGGTGAACGGTTCGAGGCCATAGGTCAACGGCATCAACAGCGCGAGAGCTGCCGCGCCGCCGAGCCCCGGAATCGCGCCAAAAAACAGCCCGATGAACATTCCGAGGGCGAGAAAGGCCAGTTCGCGAAACTGGAGCAGCCCTTCGATGCCGTGCAGCCACATGTCGAGCATGAGTTCGCGTCCTGTCGCTCGCTTCGCTCGCGCTCCCCTCCCCGAACCCGCCTTCGCGCTCAGCGCTTCGGCGCGGTTCGACCCTCCCTCAAGGGGAAGGTAGGAACCCGTCAAAAGCAGCGATAGTGATCTGGCTACGACCGGTCAACCGGTGGCCAGATATTTGCGCCACTTGTCGAAGAACGCCCGCTGCTGCGCGATCAATTGCGCGGTCTGAGCCGGCGTGTGCGGGGTCATGCGGATGTCGTTGTCCTTCGCCCATTTCGTCACGGCCGGGTCGGCGAGCGATTTCGCCAGCGCCGAAGCGAGGAGATTCTGGACCGGCGCCGGCAATCCCGGCGGCGCCCCAATCAGCCGCTCGACGCTGATCTGGTCAAGCTCCGGCTTACCGAGCGCGGTCGCATCGGGCACGCCCGGGATGCTGGAATGCGCCTCAAAGCTGGCCAGGATGCGGACTTCTCCGCCGCGCACGAATCGCATGGTGGTCGGGATGGCTGCGATCACCGCATCGGAATCGCCGCGAATGGCAGCAACGACGTAATCGACCGATCCCTTGTAGCCGCTGATGAGCTGGGTGCGGATGCCGAGCAGTTGCGTGCCGATCATCGTCGCGGCATAGGCGGTTCCTTCCGGACCGGTGACCGACAGCTTCACCGGCCGCTTCGCCGAAAGCGCCTTCAGATCGGCGAAGCTCTTGAGTGGTGACTTGGCGCCGACGCTGATGACATAGCGCTCGCCTTCACCCATGGTCCCGATCCAGGAAAATTTGGTCAGGTCGTAGGCGCCGGAGCCCTGCTGTTGCTGCAGGATAAACATGCCGGGGATATTGATGATCCCGATGGTGTAGCCGTCCGGCCGCGAGCGATAGAGCTGCGCCACTCCGCGGTTTCCGCCGCCCGCTGCGATGTTCACCGGCACGATGCTGACTTTGTTGGGCAAGTATTTTTCCATCACCGGCCCGACCAGACGGACATAGACATCGAAGCCGCCGCCCGGCGCATAGGGAATGATGAAATTGATCGGCTTTGCCGGAAACGCTGCCGCGCCGTAACCGGCACGCGGCACGATCAGCGATGGCGTGGCGATTCCGGCCGCAACGAGAAGTTCGCGCCGTGTCAGTCGGGCCATGTGGCACTCCTTGCCGGTTTTATCAGACGTGCAGCAGCCAGGGTTTCCATCGCTCGAAAAACGACTCTTGCTGCGCCACCAGAGCGGCGGTTTGCTGCGGAGTTCGGGATGTCATTATGACATCGTTCTCAGCTGCCCAGGTAACGACTTTGCGATCCGCGAGCGCCTTCGCCAGCGCCGACGAAAGAATGACGCAGAGCCCCGCCGGCGTGCCCGGCGGCGCTCCGACCGGGCGTTCCACCGTGAGCTGATCGAGTTCGGGCTTGCCCAGTGCCGTTGCATCGGGAATGCCGGGAATCGCGCTGTGTGCCGCAAATGACGCGAGAATCCGGATCTGCCCGGCGCGGGCAAATTTCATCATCGTCGACGTCGCGGAGATCGCGGCATCCGCATCGCCGCGGATGGCCGCCACGATGTAATCGCTCGATCCGCGATAGCCGGTGATCAATTGCCGCCGCAAGCCGAGAACTTCCGTGCTGATGATCGCCGCTGCGGTCGCCGTGCCTTCAAGGCCGGTGACAGCAAATTTGATCGGGCGCTTTGCGGATAACGCTCGAACATCGGCAAAGTTCTTGAGCGGTGAGTTGGCGCCGACGGCAAGCAAATAGCGCTCACCTTCGCCCATGGTCCCGATCCAGGCGAATTTCGCGAGATCATAGGCATTGCTGCCTTGCAGCGCCTGTTCGATGAACATTCCGGGTACGTCGAAAATGCCGATGGTGTAGCCATCCGGTTTCGAGCGGTAGAGCTGGCTGATGGCGCGCGACCCGCTTCCCGCGGTGATGTTCACCGGAACAATGCTGGCGCGGGCGGGCAGGTTCTGCTCCATCACCGGTGCGATGTAGCGCACATAGGCGTCGAATCCGCCGCCCGCCGCATAGGGGATGATGAACTGGATATTCCGCGCCGGAAATTTTTCTGCTGCGCGCGCTTGATGGGAATCAAAAATAACCGCGGCGCCGAGCGCTGCAAACAAACCCCTGCGACTCCAATGATGCACCACGGCTGGGTCAACTCCCCTCACCCAGCCGCGCCAGTACGCACTTGCTGACGCAAGTGCGGGCGCGGCGTCCGTTCGGTCTAAAATCGCCTCCGGCGATTTCTTCACGCCTCAACCCTCAGGGGGAGAGGCAAAGCGTTACTTTACATCCTGGCGTCCGAATCCTGCCACGCGTTTGTAATTGTCGGACAACGCCTTCAATTCGCTCTGGCTGATATAGCGGTCGAGATTGTCGAACGGCGCATCTCCGGTCAGCTCTTCGACCTTGACGTTGATGAAATCCGGCGGCGTGGTCCGGTTGGTGAGCACGATCTTCGTGGTTGGCCCGAGCCGGGCGTCTTCATAGGCGCGCAATGCCGCTTCAGGATTTTCGGCGCGGGCGAGGACATCCGCCAGCACGCGCGCATCGATCAGAGCCTGCGCGCAGCCATTGGAGCCGCGCGGATACATCGCATGTGCAGCATCGCCGACCAGCGTCACGCGGCCGAAGGTCCAACGCCTGACCGGATCGCGGTCCACCATCGGATATTCGAGGATGACGTCCGAATTACTGAGGAACTGCGGCACGTCCAGCCAATCGAAATGCCAGTTCTCGTAAGTGGGCAGGAAATCTTCGAGCTTGCCCGGCTTGTTCCAGTCATTTTTCGGCCGTCCGGCCATCGGCGCTTCGGAGGTCCAGTTGATGAGTTGGTTCCCGTCGCCATCGACATCATCGATGATCGGATAGATGACCAGTTTGCCGGTTTTGATCGAGCCGATGCGGATATAGGTATGACCGCCGAGAATGGGCCTGTGCCGCGCGACGCCGCGCCAGGTGTTGATGCCTTCAAAGCCGAGTTCTTCGCCGGGATAGAACTGGCGGCGCACAGCCGAATTGATGCCGTCGCAGGCGAGCACGAGTTTTGCCCGCACGTCCGGTAGTCTTGCGCCGCTGCTGGTCTCTTCGAAGCACAACGTGACGCCGTCGGCATCCTGGGAAAGTCCGGCGCAACGGCGGTTGGTGAGGATATTTGCCTCGCCAAGTTGCGCCTTTGCCGCGTCATAAAGGATTGAATGCAGACGGCCGCGGTGAATCCCGGCTTCGGGATGACTGTAACCGGCTTCGCGGCCCCGTGGTTCTTCGTAAAGCAGTTGGCCGAACCGGTTGAAGAAGGCGCTGACCTCGTTTGTCACGCCGGCGGCAGCGACCTTGTCTCCGACGCCAAGCGTGGTGAGTTCGCGCATGGCATGCGGGAGGATGGTGATGCCGACGCCAAGTTCCTTCAGTTCGGGCGCCGCTTCATAGATGCGGGAATTCAGTCCGCGCTTATGCAATCC
Organism: Alphaproteobacteria bacterium; assembly: GCA_028869355.1. Taxonomy (GTDB): domain Bacteria; phylum Pseudomonadota; class Alphaproteobacteria; order Micropepsales; family Micropepsaceae; genus CAIYRG01. The sequence goes on from JAGWSK010000231.1 coordinate 7,564, forward strand.
GAGCGCCAGTGCAAGACCGGCGATGCCGGCGCCTATGATCGCGATATCGGTGCGGTTGGTCATTTCCGCGCCGTGGGCTTTTTGTCGAGCGGGACGCGAGTGGAACCGTTGAAGCTGCCGACGAACTTTTCCAGCAGGTCAAGAAAGGCGGTGCGTTCTTCGGCCGTGAACGGCGACAGCACGCGGGACTGGGCACGCTGCGCCGGCCCGGCGAGCTGTTCAAGCATGCGCGCGCCTGCGCGGGTCAGAACCAGTTCGCGCTTGCGGCGATCTCCGGTCGCGATACGACGCTTGACGAGCCCGGTCTGTTCGAGCTTGTCGAGCACCATTCCGGTCGTGGAACGATCGAGGCCGAGCAGCCTTGCGAGTGTGATCTGGTCGGTGCCCGGCCGGTGCTTCAGCACCATCAGGATCCCGTACTGGGTGTTGGTGGTGCCGAGCGCGCCGCTTTCCTCGAGAAACAGGGAGACCGCGATCTGCTGCGCCCGCCGGATCAAAAAGCCCGGACGGCGGTACAGCTCCTCAAGCGTGCTTTCCGCCAACCGCGTCGCCGTTTATTGCCACGCCCGGTTCGAGACGGTGTTCTCGTAAGTTGCCCCCGGCGGCACCAGACCCCAGCCCAGCGTCCACTGGTAATTGTCATCAAAACGGTCGCGGGTATAGGGCTGCGGCGGCGCATTGAGAATCCGCCATAACTTCAACTCCTTCGGCCCGATGGCGCCGCCGGCTTCATCGAGAATGTAATGCGCGTATTTCCCGGGATCGCGGTTGATCGCCTCAGCCGCACGCGTCTCGGCCCGGAACATCTTCGCCAGCGTCGGGCCGTCGAGCTCGTCGCCTGCCGCCTCGCTGCGGGTGGAGCGGCTCTCGATCAGCACGCGCGCCCCTTTGGCTTCGGCCACGCTGATCCACGGCTCCTGCAGGCTCGCCGCCTTCACCTTGCCCGCGCGCAGTGCGTCCAGCCGTTCGCGATGCGTGCCGGCATTGGTCCATTTGATATCGCTGCGCTTGAGAAAACCTTCCATCATCTTCAGCATCGTGAAGTGCGAACCGTTGAACGGGCTGACGGCGATGGGCTCATTCTTGAGCTGCTCCGGTTCGTAGATGCCGGATTTTGGATCGGTGACAATCGCGAAGGACGACATGGCCGAGCCCAGAGCCACGATCTTCGCCGGCCGGTGTTTTTCTTCCAGATCGAGATTCGATTCGACGGCTCGCTTCATGATGCCCCATTCGCACATGCGAAACTGGTCGCATTTGCCGCCGTCGTAGAGCGATTCCATGGTGCGCGAGAAGATATTGTCGCGCAGGGCCTGGTGATCCGAGCCGTGCTGGCCGGTGCCGGGCGTCTTCAGGATGGTGACATCGAGGCCCTCATCGCGGAAAAATCCTTCATCGCGCGCCACCAGCAAAGGCAGGTCATGGATCGCGTTCATCATCGAGACAGTAACGGGCTGCAGCCTGTCCAGCGTTGCGCTCATGGGACTCCTCCATATGGCCGGGCGGGGGAAAATCGCAGATCGTCAGACGTCTGTCAAATTGGGCGTCCCGCCGGCCGCTTCCCTCGGGCGGAAATCGGCTTCGCCGATTTCTGATTCGCCCTCGGGGCCCCTGGCGGCGCTCAGGTTTCCCAAATAATCCGAAGGATTGTTGGGTTAAGTGCGGAAGAGATGGGACCACTTTTTCATGACGTGGTCCTTAAGTTCCGGGCTCGACTCGGCGACCCGCGGAAAATCTCCGCGTCTCTCCCACGGCCGGCAGGCATCGATCACGGCGCGATTGCTCTGGTAGGGCGGTTCGGTGAGCAGCGGATCGAGCGGCGTGCTCCACAGTTTGTGGATGATCTCGATGTTTTCGGCGGGATCGCAGCGCGTGGACATCGCCCAGATCACGTCGTGGATGCTCGAGGGATCGATGTCCTCGTCGACGACGACAACAAACCGGCCGGCATAGACGCCGGAACGGCAGGTGGCGGCGAGGGTGCCGGCCTGCCGTGCGTGTCCTGCGTACATCTGCCGGATGGAGACGACATTGAACAGGCGTCCGGCGCCCGCCTCGTGATTCCACACGCCCGCAATGCCCGGAATGCCGGCTTTTTCCATCTCGTCCCAGATCATGGCCGCCTTCACAACCGCGCGTGCGAGCGTGAAGTTCGATGGCGGACGCGACGGAATGGCGAGGGTGATGATCGGATCGTTGCGATGATAGACGCGCCGGATCCTGATCACCGGCTGTTCGCTGGCTTCACTCGCGTAATAGCCCATGAACTCGCCGAACGGACCTTCGAGTTTCAGATGGTCGCCGCACATTTCGCCTTCGAGCACGATCTCCGCACCGGCGGGCATGGGCAATTTGTGCAGTTCGCTCAGCACGACTTCGACCGCGCGTCCGCGCTGGCCGCCGGCATAATCGAGTTCCGAAACGGCGAGCGGCAATTCCGCATTGCTGCACAGAAAAAGAATCGGATCCTGTCCGCAGGAGATCAGAACCGGGCAGGGCTTGCTGCGCGCGAAATATTTCTCCCGGATCAGACGGCCGTGCTTGCCGGGAGAAATCCACACGCCGACTTCGTTTTTGGCGTGGGCCACGATCCGGTAGGTTCCGACATTGATCCAGTCGCTGTCGGGATCGCGCATGATCACAAGATCTTCGGTTCCGATATAGCGGCCGCCGTCATGCTCGTGCACGAACGGAATCGGAAATTTGAAGATGTCCACCTCATCGTCGCGCTGGATGTTTTCCAGGATCGGGCCGGTGGAGACGATCTTCGGCGGGATGAGCCCGGGCGTTTTGGCCATGCGCGCCTTGAAGCTCGTGACGATATCGATCTTCTTTTCGGGTGTCGGCAGGCCATAAATATGCGCGAGCCGGCGGAATGAATTGGACGCGCCCGAGAGAATCCGGAAACCGGCGGGAAAGTCCTTGATGCGGTCAAACAGAAGCGCCGGCTCTTCGCCGGGAAAGCGCATTGTGAGGGTTTCGGCAAGTGCGGCGATCTCGAGATGGGGATCGGCGTTTTCAACGCGCGCGACTTCCCGCATCGCCTCGAAATCGCGCAGGAGGTCGCGCAGGTCTTCGTGCGCGACCTGATGCTGCGATGGGACCGCTGCTGCTTTAGTCAATCAGTTCACCTGGCGAGGGCATCGGGATTGGCGACGTTCGTCGGATGGCCGTCAAGAAAGGCGAGAATGTTGCCGATCGCGCGGGTATAAAAGTCGCCCAGGCCTTCCACGGTTGTGAAACCGACATGCGGCGTCAGTACGGTGTTCGGCAGATCGCGGAACGGGTTATCGGGCGGGAGCGGTTCGGTATCATAGACGTCCAGCGCGGCGAAGATGCGTCCTTCGCGCAATGCGCCGATCAGCGCCTTTTCATCGACAATCGGACCGCGCGAGGTATTGACCAGGATTGCGCCCTTTTTCATGCGCTTGAGTTCGGCGGCGCCGACAAGGCCGCGCGAGCGCGGGCCGAGGACGAGATGGATGGTCACCGCATCGGCCTGAGCGAACAGCTCATCCTTCTCGACGTGTTCCGCACCGGCGGCTCTGGCCTTTTCGGGCGTCAGATTCGGACTCCATGCGATGATCTTCATTCCGATCGCCTGGGCATAACGCGCCATATAAATCCCGATGCGGCCGAGACCGACGATTCCAAGCGTGCGGCCTTCGAGATTGATTCCCGGCGGGATGCCCTCCTGGAATTTTCCGGCCCGGATTGCAGCGTCGCCAGCGGGAATTTTGCGCGCCGCGGCGAGCAGCAATGCGAGGCTCATTTCAGCCGCGGGCGCGGGCGAATGGCCGCCGGTCGTGAATGTGCAGATGATGCCACGCCTGGTGCACGCTTCCTGGTCGACATTGGGCGCCCGCGTGCCGGTGAGCGACAGCATTTTCAGCCGCGGCAGGTGGTCGATGAGGGAAGCGGAAAAACGTGAACGCTCGCGCGTCAGCAGCAAAATGTCGAAATCCTTGAGATCGCGGACTGCGTCCTGCTCGGCATCGGCACCGTAATGACGATGGATGAATTTGATCTCAGCGCGCGCCGCGAGGTTTGACCAGTCGGCGACCTGATGCGCCGCCCGCTGCCAATCATCGATCACGGCGACCCGAATGGCCGTCATCTTCACACTCCTGACCTTGAATATCGAAAGAGCGGTTTAATGTTTCTGCGCTTGGAATTCCACCAGCCTTCGCCCGGATCGCGCTTTGCGCGTCCGGGGGAAGGCTGGTGAACGCGGCGATGGATGGACTTGCCAGCCATTCAGGAAACTGACAGACCCACACGATAGAATGGAATGATTCAGGGATGCGAGGTTTCAGTGGTCCGGCCGGTCGTGGATTTGGAGGCATTGCGTCGCGCGGACGTGCAGCGCGATCCCTTTCCCTACCTGACGGTGCCGAATTTCATCCGCGCTGAAGCCTTCGAGGAGGTCAGCGCGGGATTCCCCCAGGTTGCGCATCCCGGCAGTTTTCCGCTCACGGCGCTTAAGTACGGCGCCGGGTTTTCGGCTCTGGCGCAGGATCTGGAATCGCCAGAGCTGGGCAAAATTGTAAGTGAAAAGCTCAATGTCGCTTTAGAATCACGTCCGACAATGATCACTGTCCGGGGCCAAAGCAGCGATGTCATTGACGGCAAGATCCATACCGACAGCCGGACCAAGCTGGTGACGGCACTCATTTATATGAACGACAATTGGGAAAGCGACAGAGGCAGGCTGCGCCTGCTGCGTTCGCGCGACGATCTCGACGATGTGCTGACGGAGGTCCCGCCGGAGAAAGGCGCATTGTTGCTGTTCAGGAATGAGCCCAATGCCTGGCACGGCTATGAGCCATTTTCCGGCCCGCGACGGGTGGTGCAGCTGAATTGGGTCACGAGCAAGTTCGTCGTCCGGCGTGAACAATTCCGCCACCGCGTCAGCGCATTTTTCAAGGATCGCTGAGCGAATGGCGCTACCGATCGAGACGTTCAGCAATGTCGCGGGCGGCAACGCATTCTACAAAGCCATCACGCATCCGCTGGCGGTCAAGCCGGCGCGCGAACTCGTTGCCAGACTTGAGGCTTGCGAATCGGTTGCACTGTACGATCCGCATGAGCTGCTGGCGGGATTCGATGCTTTCTTTGCGCTTGACCAGGTCAGGATCGCGGGCGTGTTCGTCCAAAACGCGGAACGTGCGGGCAGCAAATTCCGCGGCCACGCGGCACGGCCGGTCACCGAGTTGAGTCAGATCGCGGCGGCGACTGTGTTGGTCGCCGACTTCGACACGAAGCAGACCGAATTCCACCTGCGCCGGTTCGCGGACCGCGCCGAAATCCTGTCCTTCGATTCGCTGCGGCTGCCGGACCACATGCTGACGAGCCGTACGCGCTATCTCGCCAATCTGAATTTCGCCACCAATTTCGCATTTTTCCGTGACGCGGACGGGCATCATACCCGCCTGACCACGGTGAATTACTGGGCCGGTTACGGCGGCAAACCGGAAGCCATCCATTTCATCCTGTTCGCCGAACATGGTGAAGTGATCGCGGAATGGGCGGCCGCAATGCCTGCCGCGAACGGCTCGATCGTCGTGGACAGTGCCGAGATTCGCAAGCGGTTCGATCTGCCGTCTTTCACCGGCCAATTGTTCATGCATGTCGTGGGCGCCGCCGGCCACGACATCGTGAAATATGCTCTCGATACGTATGGCGACAGTGCCGCAATCCTCTCGTGCACGCACGACGCCAATTCCTGGCCCGCCGATTTGTATGCGGGTTTGCCTGCGCCCGGCGCGGGCGAGGAGGTCGTGCTCTGGGTGCAGAACTCGCATCCGACGCCGATCGGCCGCGGCGAAATCGGTTTGAATCTGATGGGCGATGACCGCATTGCGTGGCTTGACCGCGAGATTTCGCCTTTCGCGACCTATCGGCTGAGCGTCGCAGAATTACTGCCGCACGCCCGATGGCCGCAGCAAATTGAGATTCGCGCCGGCAAGCATTTCGTCCGTCCACGGTATGAAGTCGTCACCGGCACGCGCCGGCGCATTGCTCATCCCAATGTCGAGCGGACGGACCTGCGCCCGGATGCCAATCTGCCCCGGTTTGCAGCGGTGCTCGGCAAGGGTTTTATCCTGCCCGCGCCGGTGATGCCGCTCGGCCGCTTTGCCAGCGCAATCCTTCCGACGCCGATGTCGACCTGCCAAGACAGCCTGCCGGTGAAGTTTGCGATCTACGATCCGGAAGGCGAACAGGCGGTGGAATTCAGCTTCGGAGACATCAAACGCCGGGAATCAGTCGCGAGAACCGCAAATGAGTTTCTGAACGGACATATCCGTGGCGGCTATGGCCACATGGAGCTCAGCTATGATTTCGATGCCGGCGCAGAAGCCGATGGGTGGCTGCATGCGCTGTTCCGCTTCGAGGACCTGAAAACCGGGCACGTGGCCGAAACCAGCTTTGGTGCTCACGTATTCAACACACTCGTGACATACAAAGGCGAACCGCAGTCTTACAAGGGCCCGCCGCCGGGTGTATCGACGCGTTTGTTCCTGCGCATTGGCGCAGGACGCGCCCAGAGCTTTTGTCACCTGATTTATCCGGCGTCACTGCCATGGCATGCGAAATCCAACACCGATCTCATATTGATGTCCGGCGAAGGCAATGAGATTGCCCGCCACAATGTGCAGATTGCCTGCGGCGGCTCGTTGCTGTGGTATTTCCATGAAATGTTCAGCGAAAGTGAACGGCGCGAAGCGGGCGACGCCTGCTATGTCGTTGTGCGCGATTCCACCTGCCGGTTGTTCGGCTATCACGGACTGACGACAGACCAGGCATTCAGCCTGGATCACATGTTCGGATTCTGAGGCGCCATTGCTCTCGTGCTGGGTGGTGACCGACGGCAAAGCGGGCATGGAAAGCCAATGCCTTGGTCTCGCCGAGGCTCTCGGCCTGGAACCGGTCGTGAAGCGCGTCACTTTGCGGAAGTTTTGGCGCGCTGTGACGCCTTATGTCCGGTTTGGCGGGCGCGCACAGTTCGCCGCCCACAGCGATGCGCTGGCACCGCCCTGGCCGGATATTCTCATTGCCTCTGGCCGGCAAAGCGTGGCGGCAGCGCTTTGGGTGAAAAAGCGCTCAGGGGGCAGAGCAATTGCCGTCCAGGTGCAGAATCCCGGAATTGCATGGCGGCAGTTCGATTTGATCATCGCGCCCGAGCATGACAGCCTGACCGGCCCGAACGTCATTTCCACGCGCGGGGCGCTGCATCGCGTGACGCCGGCGACGCTCGCGCGCAGCGGCGCACGATGGTCGGCGCGATTTTCCCATTTGCCACGGCCCTACATTGCCGTGCTGATTGGCGGCACAAATCCGGTTTATCGTCTTGGTACGGAAGAGGCATCCGGATTGGCAGCGAAACTGAGGGCATGCGCGACGAATCCTGGCGGCAGTCTCCTGATCACTCCATCGCGGCGCACCGGACGGGATGCCATTGCCGCGCTTGCCGCGGGCGTCCGGGACGTGCCGTTTTTTTTGTGGGACATGCAAGGCGAGAATCCCTATTTCGCGCTGCTCGCATTGGCCGATTACATCGTGGTGACCTGCGACTCGGTCAATATGATCTCCGAAGCGGCGGGTACGGGAAAGCCGGTTTATGTCGAGATGCTGCCCGGCGGATCGGAGAAGTCGTCGGGGTTCCTTGATCGCTTGCGCGAAGACGGAATCATCCGCAATTTCTCAGGCGCGCTCGCGCCTTACCGTTATCCGCCGCTGGACGACATGACGAGAGTTGTTGAGCGTGTCCGAAGCCTCATTGGCGCCCGGAAACCACCTGACGCAGATTCCGTTTCCACTGTTTCGTAAAGGCCTATCGCTGAGCCATGTACGACCTTCTCAAGGGAATCCGCATCCTCGATCTGACCACGACCTATCTCGGGCCCTATGCAACGCAGTTCCTCGGCGACATGGGTGCCGACATCGTCAAGATCGAACCGCCGGGTGGCGAAGTCGGGCGTTCGCCGCGCCCCAGCCGCTCACCCGAAATGGGCGCGGGCTTTCTCAATACGAACCGCAACAAGCGCTCGCTGGCGATCGATTTGCGCCAGCAGGCTGGGCGCGACGTCATCCTGCGCCTGGCAAAGCGGTCGGACGCGTTTGTTCACAATATGCGGCCGCAAGCGGTGGCCAAACTCGGCCTCTCCTATGACGCATTGCGGCGCGCCAATCCTGCGATTGTTTACTGTCTGGCGCCCGGATTCGATCAGGCCGGTCCGATGGCGGCGCAGCCCGCCTATGATGACATCATCCAGGCGCTGTCGGGGCTGAGTCATCTCAATCGTGACGATTCCGGCGCGCCGAGATTCCTGCCCACGATCATTGCCGACAAAGTCGTCGGGGTGCATCTCGCCTATGCCGTCGCAGTGGGACTCACGCATCGATTCAAGACCGGAGAAGGATGTGCGATCGAGGTGCCGATGTTCGAGACCCTCGTCGCTTTTCTACTGGTCGAACATCTTTCCGGACACACATTTCGCCCGCCGCTCGCGCCGCTCGGCTATGAGCGCATGGTGGCCGTTAACCGGCGGCCGTATCGCACCCGCGACGGCTATATGGCGATCATGCCGTACACGACTCAGCAATGGACCAGATTTCTCAAGGCGGTCGCGCGTGCCGATCTGTTAACGGAGGATTGGGTGCGCGATCCGGTTCAGCGCAGCGCCAATGTCGATCGGCTCTATCAGATCATTGCCGATACTGCGCCGTCAAAAACCAATGCCGAATGGATGGTCCTGCTGAAGTCAGCCGATATTCCGTGCGGACCGGTTAACACATTCGACGATCTGCTTTCCCATGCTCAACTCACTGCCGTTAACCTTTTTCAGCCGGCAGAACACCCAAGCGAAGGCCCGATCACGTCGGTTCGGTCTTCGTTCCGTGTCAAAGGCAGTGCAGGGAAGCCGGATCGTTCCGCACCGAGGGTAGGAGAAGGTGGACGCGAGATTTTGCGCGACGCCGGATTCAGCCATGACGAAATTGAAAATCTTATTTTAGACAAAGTCTTAGCTCCGGGACCCGAGACTTGACCTGCGATCAATGTTGCAGCAAAACGACGGCACAGAAGGGGGCGGTATCAAAGCAGCGCAGGGACTGAACCTGACACACTTTGGTACAGTTGGTCATTTTAACGACACGCTCGGACTGGTAGGTTTGCGTTCGGGGATTCGGTGTATTCCATGCGTAGGTGGGGTTTGGCCGTTTCGGCGTTGCTTGGCGGGGTCATGTGGACCGCCGCGGCATTTGCTGCGCCCGCACAGAACACAACCTCCACAGCGACAGTTTTCGGCTCACCGGCTTCGAATCTTGGCATTTGGCTGATGGCGGGATTTGAACAATCCCCGAACAAGACGACCTCGTTCCAATTCGAGGAATCGACGGGCTGGGTGCCTGGACCCGACCTGCTTCCGGCCGCGTCGTCACTGAATGCTCTGGCCCTGTCGGCAACGACATTGCGAAGCTCGGCCGGATTCTCACTCGCGCCGGGTCTGACTTTTGGCGTGTCGCACACGGCATTCCAACTGGGCGCACTCGACAATGCCTTCTCGCAACAGTTTGCACTTCGGCTGGAGCCGTCGCTTCGCAGCACCGGCACGACGACGGCGAATATCAGTTGGAATTTGACCGATTGGAGCACGGTCGGGATTACCGCGTCCCATTCGACCGGCAATCCGTTGCTGCTTGGCAGCGTCGGGAGTCCGCTCGTGACCGGCCCTTCGCCGGAAAATTCCGCACTCGGCATTTCGGCGCGTGTCGGCTTCGCCGAAGGCTGGGTCACGACCCTGGCCTATTCGGAAGGTATTTCGCAGCTCGATCTCAGCCAGATGGCGGCGACCAATACGGTCGTTTCAGATGCCTATCGCATTGGCGTCGCAAAGACCGGTCTGTTCGGCAATGACGCGCTCGGGATCGCGTTGTCGCGTCCGCCGCAGATTTATGGTGTCACCGGGTTTGGCACAGTGGTCAACAATTTCGCGCTTTCGACGACACCCGCTCGCGAATCCGATGTTGAACTCGGTTATGTGACGAGCTTCCTGGACGGCACGCTGGCGCTTCAGGCCAATGCCGCTTACGAGGTCAATCCGGCGGGCGTGCGCGGTCAGAATGCGCTCGCGGCCGTGGCCCGCGCCAAACTGAACTTCTAGGCCCTCTCGCTGCCCGCTTCCCGCGCGGGGCCCCTGGCGGTGCTCAGGTTTCCCCACCGCTCCGCGGGACCAACTTATCTGGCAGTCTTCAGCTAACGGCGATTTTGCTGGACAGGGCTTGGCTCCCGCGTATCTATGGGGGCCAATTTCCGCTCATTCAGAGCCGTGAATCACCTGCACGTTGTTGCAGGAGAAGTGCTCCCATTTCAGAGGAATCCGGCCATGGCCCAGCAATACGTCTTTGTCATGAAGGGTCTGTCCAAGACCTTTCCGGGTGGCCGGCAGATTCTCAAGGACATCTGGCTCTCGTTTTTGCCGGGAGCAAAAATCGGCGTGATCGGCGTCAATGGCGCAGGCAAATCGACTCTGCTGCGCATGATGGCCGGCATCGATCGCGAGTTCACCGGCGAAGCCTGGGCTGCCGAAGGGGTACGCGTCGGATATCTGCCGCAGGAGCCTGAACTCGATCCGCAGCTCAACGTGCTCGGCAATGTGATGGAAGCGGTTGCCGAAAAGAAGCGGCTGCTCGACCGGTACAATGAGATTGCCGCGAATTACACCGACGAAACCGCGGATGAAATGGCGCAATTACAGGACAAGATCGACGCGGCCAATTTGTGGGATCTGGATTCACAGGTTGAAATGGCCATGGACGCGCTGCGCTGCCCCGATCCCATGGCCGACGTCAACAGTCTATCAGGCGGCGAAAAACGCCGCGTCGCGCTGTGCAAGCTTTTGCTCGAAGCCCCCGACCTGCTGTTGCTCGACGAACCAACGAACCATCTCGATGCCGAATCCGTCGCGTGGCTCGAGCGGCATTTGCGGGATTTTGCCGGCACGATCGTGCTGGTCACCCATGACCGTTATTTCCTGGATGATGTGACGGGCTGGATTCTCGAGCTCGACCGCGGGCGCGGCGTTCCCCATGAGGGAAATTATTCGAGCTGGCTGGACGCGCAGGAAAAGCGGCTGCAGACCGAGTCCGAGCACGAAGAAGCCCGCGCCCGGGCGCTCGCGCGCGAAAGCGACTGGATCAAGTCCTCGCCGCGGGCCCGCCAGGCGAAATCCAAAGCGCGCATTCAGGCGTACGAAGAATTGCTGTCGAAATCGCAGGACTCGCGACAGGGTCCGGCGCAGATCGTTATTCCGGCCGGCCCGCGACTTGGCTCCGTGGTGGTCGAAGCAAACCAACTCGGGAAAGCCTATGGCGACCGGCTGCTGTTCGAGAATCTCGACTTCAAGCTGCCGCCGGGCGGTATTGTCGGCGTGATCGGTCCCAACGGGGCGGGCAAAACTACGCTTTTCCGCATGCTGGTCGGGCAGGAAAATCCGGACACCGGCGACTTGCGAGTCGGCGAAACGGTAATCATGGGCTATGTCGATCAGTCACGCGACACGCTGAAGCCGAATGCCACAGTCTGGGAGGAAATCTCCGGCGGTCTGGATGTGCTGGAACTCGGAAAGCGCAATATTCCATCGCGCGCCTATGTCGGCGCATTCAATTTCAAGGGCGGCGACCAGCAGAAGAAGGTGGGGCAGTTATCCGGCGGCGAGCGCAACCGCGTCCATCTGGCAAAGATGCTGAAATCGGGCGCCAATCTGCTGCTGCTCGACGAACCGACCAACGATCTGGATGTCGAAACCCTGCGCGCGCTCGAGAATGCGCTGGAAGATTTCGCCGGTTGCGCAATGATCATCAGCCATGATCGTTGGTTCCTCGATCGCATCGCCACCCACATCCTGGCGTTTGAGGGCGATTCCCACGCGGAATGGTTTGAGGGCAATTTCCAGGATTATGAGGCCGATCGGAAACGCCGGCTCGGGATCGATGCCGAGACGCCGCACCGGATCAAATACAAGCGGTTTGCCCGAGTCTGAAAACGGAATACGGAAGACGGGGATCGGAAATGTTAGTTCTGATGCCCGTCTTCCGTATTCTGTATTCCGCTCAGGGTAACCAATCCCGCCAGGCGGGCCAGTTCCCAATCAGCCGCGCCCATTCCGCATAGCCGATCGCCGAGGGATGCGTGCCGTCCACTTCGGTGATGTCACGCAACCAGACGCCGGTATCGCGTAAGGCCGTGTAGGAATCGAAGTAGGGCACGTCCAATTCGCGGCATAGTTCCTCGAATTTGGCCGAAACCGATTTGACTCGGGCATTGCGCGGCTCGTCGTTCACCGGGGGCG
>JAGWSK010000232.1 GCA_028869355.1 Alphaproteobacteria bacterium
CCGATGTTGCGGATTTCGCGGGTGATCGGCGCATCCTGCCAGAAGAATTCGCCGGTATGCGGCTGCATCGGACGGTCTGGCCGCCCGGGCACGCGCTCCACGATATCGCCGCCCGCGACAACGATGCGAATCCCGGGCGAGGCTTGTGTGATTTCGCCCGCCGACTGACCCGGCTCCAGCACCAAACGCCATCCGCGCACGCGCTCATTGTCCATGATCTCAGTGTAGCCCGCTTTGCCATCGCGGGCGCCGGGCGTGAAATGCCAGGGCGTGGGCGAGTTGAAGATGAATGAGATATTGTGGAACGTTGTCGTTCCGACATTGACCGCTTTGTGTGTCTTGGACTCTTTCCGGTAATCGGCATAGCTCGCCCTGCCCGGCTGTCCACGCTGCGGTGCACTGACCTTGTCCGACCCCCAATCCTGGTTGGTCATATCGGCGGCGCCGATATTCACCGAAACGGAATCGCCGGTATGGATGTGATAGCCGGTGGTCTTGCCCGGCGGCACATTGACGTCCAGCAGCGTGACATATTCGTTGCGGAAAACCGGCAGATGAAACGGCGCCTGGAGAATCGGCACGGGTCTTTCATCGCCGGCGAAAGTCGCCCCGGATGAAACCAGCAGCAATCCGGTCAGAACCGCCCACGCATACCGGTCCATGTCACGCCTCCTGAAAACGCAGCGAAAATATCGGCATTCGTGCGCCAAGACCAGCGAGGCCAAAAATCCTGTCGCTTTAGAACTGCCGATTTGATTAGCTATTCCCGGCAACCGGGAGATATTGCGATGTCCGATCATCATTGGCGAAACGCCGGAGCATTGGCCGTACTGGCCGCGGTTCTCCTGCCGGCGAACAGTGCCCCTGCCCAGCAAAATCCGGCCATTCCCCAGCTCGGTTTCGCCGATTACGCGTGGTCGAAAGTGGCCGATGATTTTCAGGCGATTCCAGGCGCGGGTCCCGGTCCGGTGGTGTCGGACAAGGCGCATCCCTACAGACCCAATGGTCCCGAGGGCAGCGCTCGCGGAGCCACGTTTCGTATTGCCGACCTGAACAATCCGATCCTGCAACCCTGGGCGATCGAGTCGATGCGCAAAGCCAATGAACTCGCCGCGGCCGGCAAGCAGGCCTATGAAGCACGCGCCAGTTGCCATCCGGGAGGGGTGCCGGGTTACCTCGTCATGGGGCGAGTGAACCCGATGTATATCGTTCAGGGCCGGCGCACTGTGGTTTTGATCAATGAAGGCGGGCCCGAGGTTCGCCACATCTATCTCGATGTTCCGCACACGGCGCACCCGCAGATTTCTCCCTATGGCGAATCTGTCGGGCATTACGAAGGCGATACTCTGGTCGTCGATACGGTCGGTCTGTCGGCGGACACCTATATCGACAATTACCGCACGCCACACACGACCCAGGAACATGTCATCGAGCGCTACCGGCTCACCAATGGCGGCGCAGCCCTGCAGGTCGATATCCGGGTCGAGGACCCGGGCACGTTCAAGATGGCGTGGTCGGCGCGACAGGTTTACCGCAAGGGGCAGCCGCTCGAATCGCTGAATGGACAGCTCCTCGAAGCGATCTGCTCGGAAAACAATCCGAACTTTCTCGAGTCGGCAAGCGTGTCGGCCATTCCGGTGGCCGGCAAGCCGGATTTTTGAGGCTCCCGGTCCATGCGTTCCGCACTGAAGCTCTCCGCAAGCCTCACATTCACAATCGCAATTTTGACCGGTTCGGGAGCGCTACACGCCGCTGACGATCCAGGGAGCTGGTCAGTCGCGGCGCAAATGACAGCCGCGCGCACCGAAATCGGCGGCGTGGCACTGAACGGAAAGATTTACCTCGCCGGCGGGCAGGAAATGGGTCGCCCCGACTCGACTTTGTTTCAAGTGTTCGATGCCGGAACGACGGCGTGGAAAAATCTGGCTCCCATGCCGGGGGGCGCGTCGCATATCGGCATGGCGGTGCTGGACGGGAAGATTTACGTCGCCGGCGGATTCACCGTGCGGCCGCATGTCAATCCGATCGACCGGCTCGCGGTTTATGATCCCGCCGCGAACAAGTGGCAGGTCCTTGCGCCGCTCCCGATGGCGCTCGGATCGGTCACGCTGGCCGCCACGCAGGGAAAGATTCACGCCCTCGGCGGACGGCGCGCGGGCGAAGTCACCGTGGACATGCACGCCGTTTATGATCCGGTCAGCGCAAAGTGGAGCATGGCGGCCCCGCTTCCGACTGCGCGCGATCATCTCGGCGTTGTCGTGATCGATGGCAAGATCCATCTGATCGCCGGGCGTCTCCAGGAGAATACCGGAGGTTCCGGCGACCAGATCGTATATGACCCTGCGACCGACAAATGGTCGACGCTCGCCGGATTGCCGGTTGGGCGCAGCGGTGGGTCCGCCGTCTTTTACCGCGGCCGGATCATCTATTTTGGCGGCGAATGCCGGACCACACCGCCGGCGGGTGCGTATGATCTGGCCGAAAGTTATGATCCTGGTACTGATCACTGGTCGCCGCTGGCAACGCCCCCGGTAGGCCTGCACGCACAGGCCGGCGCGGTGGTTGGCGACACCGTCTATTTCCTCGGAGGTTCCACGAGCTGTGGCAGCGACAAGCCGTCGCTCGCCGTCTACGCGTTCCGGCTCAACTGATTACTTACGAGGCGGAAGCTCCGAGCTAGCGATCGGCATAGCGGAGCGGTTGTCCCCTTCAACCTACTGAAATATCGATGGTTTTCCAAAGACGCGGCGACCAGCGCCAGAACACAACTATCGGGATTGAAAATATCCCAGAATCGCAAAATCAGACATCGATTATATGTCGCATACGTCTGTCAAATGGCTATATCATTACTATTTGAGACATATTTGCCACACTTCCTACAAGAAATGACATGATTAGAGACATTTTTGACAGAGTTTGGTAGACATTTACAACCATCAGTTTACCCTCCCCTTTAGCGGGTCGAGTGTCGCGTCGACGCGCTACCAACAGCGGCGGTCGGGGTTGACGCCATTGTAGAGCGGGGGCGCAGGGGCGCCCCAAGGGGCAAACATGAATCCGGCGACGTCCCGCATTGCGAGTCTGATGGGAACCGCGTCGATCATCACCCTGATCAGCGCGCTCAGTTCGCATGCCCAGGAAGTGGCGCAGGCGCAGATGGCGCAGGCGGCGCCCGAAGCCGTCCCGGAGCAGGTGCTGATTACCGGGTCACTGATTCACGGCACCGCGGCGGTCGGCGTGCCGGTCACCAATCTTGGCACCCAGGATTTCACCGAGACCGGAAATACCACGATCGGCGATCTGTTCCGCACCGTGCCGGAGGCCAACGTGGCGCCCGGACCTTCCGCGGTGAACTCCGGCGGCCATCAGGAACGCGAGACTCGCGTCAATATCCGCGGCCTCGACCAGACCGGCCCGCGCACGCTGCTGATGATCGATGGCGTGCGCTTTCCGCCGCAGGCGGACGGCCTCTGCGCCATCGATCCCTCGATCATTCCGGCACTGGCCCTCGACCGCGTGGACATTCTGGCTGACGGCGCGTCTGCGACCTATGGTTCGGACGCCATCGCGGGCGTCATCAACATCATTCTGAAGCGCGGTTTCGACGGCGCGGTGACGCTTGTCCACTATGAGCAGCCGGACATTGGCGGGCAGGAGATTCAGGCGTCGCAACTGTGGGGCCGCACCTGGGACGGTGGCGACATCACGCTGACGTATGAGTTCCTCAACCAGAACAAAGTCAGGGGACATTCCAACTTCACGATGAATTACACGCCATGGGGTCTTGATAATGAGATTCCCATCGGCTCCTCGCTGCCCGGCACGATTTCAACCGGCGCGCCCAACGTCAACAACGGTGCGGGCGTGAGCGGTGTCGGCACGAATTGCAGCAATTGCTTCGCGGTCCCGCACGGCGCCGGCGCAAATTTCAACTCCAATCTCAACAATGGCGTTGGTCCTCTGGCGCCGGGGCAGGTGCCGGTCCTCAACTTCCCGAGTTTGAGCGCCGGGGTGAATGAAATCGATCCCCTGAAAACGGGATGGGAATTGGCGGCGCAGCAGAAAAATTCCTTTGTCGCGACGCTGGATCAACGGCTGTTTCCGGGTGTTACGTTCTTCGCCAGCGGCTTCGACACCCATCGCTACGTGAATGAATTGCTGCCGTCCTTCTACAGCCAGGGCGTGAACCAGGACATCAGGATCTATGCCGTCCCGACCACCAATCCCTATTATCCCACGGGCGCTCCCAACAACCTGCGTGTTGCATACAATATGTCGCGCGAGATTCCACCTTTCCTGCCGGCGTTTGAAACTTCGTATCGCTATCAGGTTGGACTGAATCTCGATCTTCCGTTTGGGTGGTCCGGCCAGGTGTATTACACGCGTAACTATGAACAGGATCAGTACATAGGGCATACGGTAAACCCGAACTCGGCCAGTGCCGCGCTGGGATGGGCCGTCAATGGCGGCATCACCAAGCCCGCCAGCGTGCCCTATCTGAATCTGTTCTGCGATCCGACGGCGTTCAAATGCAATGCGCCCGCAACGCTCGCCTATATTACCGGGCAGCGCATATTGGGCGATATCTATCAGATCACGGAGAGAGGCGGACGGTTTGACGGACCGCTGTTCGATATTCCGGGTGGGCAGGTCAAGGCGGCCGTCGGCGGGCTGTATGAATCCGACGGTGTGGTCGCTTATAGCGGCAACAACACGGGGTCGCCGCCCGGTACTCCGTTCTCCGAACTGATCGATTCCGAACCGTACAATGTCTGGGCCGGATTTGTTCAGGTCGATATCCCGGTCTTTGGCGATAACTTCAATATTCCTTTGGTGCGCAGACTCGATCTGGAGGGGTCGTGGCGCTATGACAGCTATTCGGGCTCGCTTTCGGGCAA
The DNA here is from genome assembly GCA_028869355.1 of Alphaproteobacteria bacterium. GTDB lineage: Bacteria > Pseudomonadota > Alphaproteobacteria > Micropepsales > Micropepsaceae > CAIYRG01. The sequence goes on from JAGWSK010000232.1 coordinate 4,902, forward strand.
TACCAAAAATCCAAAGGTGGCGTTCACCTGGCTGGTCGATGAGTTCGTTGGCCTGACGGTGCGTGGAAGCTGGGGCACTTCCTTCCGCTTCGCCAATGCCGGCGAATATTCCACGGTCGCCAGCGACGCAAACGGCGATTTCAACTTTCCCGGCCAATCTTCAGTGATCATTCCATGCTCGGGCAACCCGGCCGGCGGCGCGGCTTCGGCGCTGGCCGCCGCCGGTGTCTGCACCGGCGGGATTAATCCGACCGGCATCACCTGGGGCGGTGGACCACACCCGGAATTGCGCAATTATACCAATGCAGCCGGGCAGGCGGCGAGCCGCGAAGGCGGCGTGAATCTGGCGCCGGAGACATCCAACAACTACAGCGTCGGCGCCGAAATCGCGCCGCAGTTCGAACTCCTGCGCGGTTTCGATCTGCAGGCAACCTGGTACAGCGTCAAGATCAATGGCACGCTGCTTGGCTTCAACGCCACCAACACCCAGACGCTCACCGATCCGGCCCAACGCTTCCACATCATTCTGCCAAGCGACCTCGGTTGTCCGGCGGCCGACAACGCAACCCCTGCCCTCTGCGCGCCGTTCGAAAAGATGGCCGCAGCAGCCTTGCTGGATCGCAACTCCGCCGAAGATATCAGCCAGCTCACCAATATTTACTGGATCGATGACGGAAGCACGGTTGGAACCGGCTTTCTGCATGTCTCAGGCGTGGACTTCAACAGCAGCTACACCATCGATCTCGGTGATTATGGCGCCTGGAATACCGGCATCACCGGCACCTATTATTTGCACCGGTTCTCGCAAACCGTGCCGGGCTCGCCGGTCATCGATGGCTACCATCAGAATATCGCGCGGGTCGGGGGCATTGCGCAGAACGGCGTCGCAACCGGCCCGCGACTCATCTACCGCGCGCGGTTGGGCTGGAGCGACGGGCCATACACCATCACCGGTTTCGTGAACTACCAGGCGCACTACTTCGAAACTCGCGTAGGGACACCGCCCAACGTGAATTTCCAGTGTGTGACGTCGGGCGGCACGGTCGGCGGCGGAACATTCCCCTGCGCGATCAGCAATTTCAGCGATATCGAGCCGGCGTTCGTCACGTTCGACCTTTCGCTGGGATTCAATACCGGCGATCTGCCGGCAAACGACTACCTGAAAAGAATCACCATTCAACTGACCGCCCAGAACCTGTTGAACAAACATTCTGCCTTCGAATATGGCCCCGTCACCAGTGCGCGCAATGCTTCGGCTTACGCGGTCCTTTCGCCGAACACAGGGCGCACCCTTGGGATAGCTTTGGTCAAGACCTGGTAACGTCCTCCCCCCTTGGTCCGGCGCTGGATCGTCGCTGGCGCCGGGCCACTTTTTGCGACCCTCGTATGACCTGGCCGGCAGCTACGATCCGGGTACGGATCACTGGCCGCCGCCGGCAAAGCCGCCCGCAGGTGACACCATCTATTTCCTGGGAGTCTCGACACGCTGTGGCAGCGACAAGAGGTCGCTCGCCGTCTATGCCTACCGGTTCAACTCAAAACATCAATAGTGGTAGCCGGCGTAGAGCCAGAACGCAGATTTTGACGCGAAGCCGCCACCGCGGGCAGCGAAGTCGCCAAAGGCCGCCCCGAGCATCGTGCCGTTCGGGAAAAACGCCTCCAGCGAACCATCCCACTCGTCGCCATAGGCGAGGCTCACGTGATCGGCGCGGAATGAGTGATAGACCACTGTTGCGGCGGCATTGCCGGAAATCGCCGGCAGCGGAAAAGCATAACGGGCTCTGCCATAAAGATCGCGGACGCCGTCCGGTGGATCGGTCAGAAACTGCTCTGCCGAGCCCTGGAAGAGATGGAATGAGGCCAATGGCGTTGAAAATCCGATCACGCCGTTTCCGCCCAGCACCTCATAGCCCGCGGTGCCGGACAGGCCGGCCCAGGAAAGCCCCGCCTCGGCGAGGTAGTAGCCGAGATCGAATTGCAGCGGATTGGCGCCATAGGGTGTCTGCCGCGCATAGGCACCGTTGAGTTGCGCGGTCAGATCCGGCGCAATCGGAATCGTGCTTGTAAAGCGCGCGCCATAGCTCGCAGTGGAGAGCAACGGCACCTGACGCAGATCGAGCAGATAGTCATAGGCTTCAATCGCGAGATCCGGACCAAAGCCGGTATAGGCCGCATTGAACAAATGGCTGTTGCTGTCGAAATGGCCCATCGGGCTTGCGGGCCCGAACACCCGGTTCACGCCGGCGACATAGGCATAAGTGAGCGTCGTCGCCGGTATCGATGTATCGGCGACGCTGACCGCGTCATAGGTTTGTTCATGCTGCCGCCAGCCGGCATTGCCGATGAAGCGTTGATCGCCCAGCATAATTCTCTGGCGGCCAGCGATGATGTTCAGGTCCTTGCGGCCGAGGGTGGCTGCAGCCGGTGTCAGTGCAGTGGCGTAATTCAGTTGCAGCCGGTTGAGTGCCGCCATGTCGGGATCGGCTATGACCGGAAACCGTACGCGGCCGTTCAGAGTGTCATTGTAGTGACCGGAGTCGAGGTGACCAATGAAGTCGCCTTCAACCAGGGCCGAAAAGCCGTGGTAGTCGCCGGTGACGAAGCCGATCCGCGCGCGCAAAGTGTTCGCGTATGCGCGCCGTGTCCTGGTTTTGAGATCGACGTCCTCGAACCGCAGCCGCAGATCGATCAGTGTGGTGCCGCCGAACAATGCGGCGGCAGGATCGGTCTGGCTGTGCGCCGGAAGTGTTGCGCAAACCGCGATCAGCGCCGCCGCAATCACCCGCGCGCGCAGTTTTTGAACCGTCACCTGGCGTGAATGACAAGAATCATCTCGTCAGTATAACTGCGGCTTGGCTGATAATTGCCATTGCGTTTAAGCTTCAGGTTTTTCTGCAGAACCATGGCCGACAAAGCGTCTTCGGTTGAGAGCCGCGAGCGTTGGCTGAGCCTTGCTGGCAAATGGCTGGGGCTTGCCGATGAAGCCTATGGTGATTGCGCGATCGAAGATTTCGCCGCCGGGGCAGAGCGGGTGCGGTCCAACAGCCAAGGGACTCATCCCCCCCTCCACCGCTACGCGGTCCCCTGTCGGGCTGAATTCGCCTCTGGCGAATTCTTGACGCCCTCCACCCGTAAACGGGGGAGGAACGGATCGCACGCAGGCATGTCGGACCGGAATAAACGCCAGCAGGGCCTCCCGGATGCAGCGCCGTGCCGATTGCGGCGCACCCCTGCATGCTTTAATTTTCACAACCGGCACCCGTTTGCCGCGAACTCATCGGGAGGATGATTATGCTTGCTCAACGTATGACAATTCTGTTTGGCGCCGGCGCCGTGGTGGCTGCGGCCCTGGCCGTCAGCGGCACCGCCTTTGGCGCCGCCGCGCCGTTCAAACTGACTTCGACGACTTTCAGGGACGGCACAATGATGCCGGCGAAAGTCGCGAACATGAATCAGCCGGGGGCCAACCCCAATCCGAATTGCGTCGGCCAGAACGTCTCGCCGGAACTGTCGTGGAGCGGTGAGCCGGCCGGGACCAAGAGCTTTGTGCTGACCATGGTCGATCCCGAAGGGCGCGGTGGTCTCGGGGTGTTCCACTGGGTTGCCTATGGCATTCCGGCGGATGTGCATTCATTCGCCGAGGGCGAAGTGAGCAAAGCGTCGGACAAATATGTCGGCGGCAAGAGCACACAGGGCGTCGGCAATTACTCCGGGCCGTGCACGCCTCCGGGCTCACCGCATCACTACACCTTCAAGATCATCGCCACCGATCTCGACCCGAAAGCACTCGCGCCGGGCATGACGCTTCCGCAAGTCATGCAGAAGGTTGCTGAAGGGACTGGAACCGGACACGCCAAGGGCGCAGCCGGTCTTATCGGATTGTTCACGCATCCGTAAGTGTATCACCGCGCGAGGACGAAGGCTCGTTTGGAGCTCTCGTCCTCGCGCGCATCAACGGTTCAATGTGGGAGGGAATTGATGGCACGTCTGTATTCCATCGCGGCATTCGCCGGGATGCTGGCATTCGCATTTGTGCAGCCCGTGACTGCAGCCGAGAAAGTGCCGCAGTTCCAGATCGACACGAGCTGGCCGAAGCCGCTGCCGCACAACTGGATCCTCGGCCAGATCGGCGGCATTTTCGTCGACCCGAAGGACGACACCATCTGGATCAGCCAGCGCCCGCGCACGGTGAATAACCGCGACAAGCGCGCGCAACGCGGTGACAAATCGATCTGCTGCTTCACCGCGCCTTCGGTGATCCAGTTCGATCAGCAGGGCAATGTGCTGCAGGCCTGGGGCGGCCCCGAAACCGCCAAGGGTTACGACTGGCCGCAGAACGAACATGGCATGTTCG
>JAGWSK010000233.1 GCA_028869355.1 Alphaproteobacteria bacterium
CACGGCGCAGCATGGCATTGATATCGCGCCGCATGTCAATGATTCGCGCAATTTCGATTCCTGTCCGATCCGGCCGAACGCTGTAAAAGATCAGCCACGACGAAACTGGAAAGCAGAGCGGGCTGCCCACGAGATCGTCGCGCCGGCGGCCGATTCCCGGATAATCTGCAAGGGAGCTCATCGCGCGATGCAGGCGGGCGAGCACGATAAAGCTGCGCTCTGAACTTTCCCGTTCGGTCAGAAACGACTGCAACTCCGAGAGATCGCGCAATGCCTCCGGAGAAAGAACATATTGCGCCATTTCACGGGGCTAATGCTTTTTGCGTTTGCGCTCATCCTCGAGAGCCGCCAGCAGTTCATCGAGAGAGCGTATCGCCACACCTTGATCCGACTTCAACGAAACGTAACCCGCCTCGAGCGCCTTGTTCAGGGCCTCACGGTTTCGCTTGATGAATTCGTCGACCGCAGTGTCGTCATTAGCAAGCGCAGGATCGAGCTCTTCGGCTGTGTAGCGCGACAGTTCGGCAATGGTTTTCGGATCAAGGGTCTTGTTCATGGTTTTGGTATACCACAATCACCGCCCTAATTGAGGCCACGCTGGATTTCCGGTCAATCCAAATCACCGTAACCTGAGGAGGAAGAACTGACGCAATTATGGCCGCTGCTGGGTGTTGCGGTTGTCGTGCTGGGATTTGCCGCGCGGGTCAATCCGCTGCTGGTGGTGATCGCGGCGGCGCTGGCCAGTGGGATCGCCGGCGGACTTGAGCCCGGAGCGGTGATTGCGGCCTTCGGCAAAGCGTTCAATGAAAACCGCTATGTCAGCCTGACCTGGCTGGTGTTGCCGGCGATCGGGGCGCTGGAACGCGCCGGCCTGCAGCAACGTGCCCGCGAACTTATCGTGAAAATCCGCGGCGCTTCCGTGGCGTCGATTCTGTGCATTTACCTGCTGGTGCGGCAGATAACGGTGGCACTCGGGCTGCCGTTTGGCGGACAGGCAAGCATGGTGCGGCCGTTGATTGCGCCGATGGCGGAAGCAGCGGCGGAAGCGCGTGTCGACGGTTTGACGGACGCGCAACGCGATGCGATCCGGGCGCATGCCGCGGCGGCGGACAATGTCGGCGCATTTTTCGGCGAAGACATTTTCGTCGCCATTGGCTCGATTCTCCTGATCAAAGGCTTTCTGGCGCAGAACGGCATCACGGCCGATCCGCTGCAATTGTCGTTGTGGGCGATTCCCACAGCGGTTGCCGCATTTGCGATCCACGCCGGGCGCATAGTGTTTTTTGCGCGCAGATTGGGGCGCAGGCGATGATCGGGATCGGCCCTGTCTATGTGCTTGCCGGCCTGATGTTTGGCGCGATGGCGCTGATGAGCGCGCGTGACCGCAGCAATCCGCGGCGCTGGCGGAACGCGGGGTTCTGGGGATTGTACGCCGTGAGCTTCCTGTTTGGCGACTTTCTTGGCGATCTTGGCAATGGAATCCTGGTGCTCGTAATGGTCGCTGTTGCGGCGGCGGGACTGGGCATCGGCCGCCCACAGACGACGACACCTGATGAGCGCAGATTGTCCGCGCGTAAATTCGGCAATGCGATCTTCGCGCCGGCGCTGGCGATACCGCTGGTGACGATATTTGCCGCACTGGTGCTCAGGCAGATCTTCATTGCCGGACGCCCGCTAATCGATCCGGCGCAGACCACATTGATCGGACTTGGGCTGGCTTGCGTCACGGCCCTTGTCATGGGCCGCGTGCTGCTCAAACAACGCATCATTGCGGCAGTGGATGAGGGACGCCGGCTGATGGACCTTCTTGGCTGGGCGGCCGTTCTGCCGCAGATGCTGTCGGCGCTCGGCGCGGTCTTCACGATTGCGGGTGTCGGCACGGCGATCGGTCAAGTCGCATCGCAGGCAATTCCGGGCGGCAGCCGGGCCGCCGCGGTGATCGCATATGCGCTCGGGATGGCACTGTTTACCGCGGTGATGGGTAATGCCTTTGCCGCCTTCCCGGTGCTGACGATCGGCATCGGCTTGCCGCTGATTGTGATGAAATTTCACGGCGATCCGGTCGCGATGTCGGCTATTGGGATGTTATCCGGATTCTGCGGGACGCTGACCACGCCGATGGCGGCGAATTTCAATCTGGTTCCCGCGGCGCTCCTCGGCCTGAAGAATCGTTATGGCGTGATTGCAGTGCAAATCCCCACCGCTATCCTGCTGCTGATGGTGAACATGGTGCTGATGTATGCAGTTGTGTTTCGGTAACCGCGTGATTCCCCCCTCCGTCCTCCCCCGCTTTGCAGGGGAGGAAAAATGGAGGCGTGTCACCGTGAGAGCGCACGCGGGGTGACTATGGCGCTAGATGCGGAGATGGCGGGGCGGCTGGCGCGGATTGCGCTGTCGCATGTCACACGCGAATTCCCAAACAAGCTTGACCATGTGATGACGCGGGCGGAGGAGGCGCAAAGGCCGCGCGCGCTGCATCCGGTTTTCTTCGGCAGCTTCGACTGGCATTCCTGTGTCCATTCCTATTGGCTGCTGGCAACTCTATGCCGTCTGTTTCCGGACAATCCCGAGTCCGGGGCGATCCGCACATTGTTCGACGAATCGCTGACGGTGGAGAAAGTCGCCGGCGAATGCGCCTATCTGGCGCGTCCGGCGGCGCGCGCGTTCGAACGGCCCTATGGCTGGGCGTGGCTGCTGATGCTGCAGGCGGAATTGCTGAGGCATTCCGACCCTCCCCTTGAGGGAGGGTCGAAATCGCAGCGCGATTTCGGGGAGGGGATGGGTGCCGATTCGGCAAGCATTCCATCCGAAAACAATGGGAACGCTGAAACTAACTTCGTCCCCTCCCCCAAATTCGCTGCGCGAATTTGGACTTCCGCCTGCGCGCCAGCTCCGCTGCCGCGCGACGGCTCCAACCCTCAAGGGGAGGGTCGTAGGTGGGAGGAGGCCCTGAAGCCGCTGGCGGATGCAATCGTGGGACGGTTCCGGGAATGGTTGCCGCGGGCGACGTATCCGGTGCGCGCGGGAACGCATGGCAACACTGCATTCGCGCTGCGGCTGGCATTCGACTACGCGCAAACCGTGCAGGACCCGGAATTCTTTGACCTGCTTCGCACGGCGGCGATTCGCTGGTACACGGACGATCGGGACGATCCATGCCGGGAACCTTCCGGCGAGGATTTCCTGTCGCCGTCACTCACCGAAGCCCAGTGCATGGCGTGCGCTCTGACGCCGGATAAGTTCAACGGCTGGTTTGCGAGATTTCTGCCGCGGCTGGCGCAAGGCGAGCCGCAGTGTCTGTTCCAACCGGCACGGGTCAGCGACCGCAGCGACGGCCGGATCGTGCATCTCGATGGCCTCAACCTATCGCGTGCATGGTCGTGGTTTGAAATTGCGCCGTGGACTTCGGCGGACGAGCCGTTGCGCCAAATCGCGATCGCTGCTGCCCAACGGCATCTGTCTGCGGCGCTGACAACCATATGCGGCGATTATATGGGCGAACACTGGCTCGCGACTTACGCGCTGCTGGCGCTGCTGGCCGGGCGAAACGCTTAGCGTGAATTGGCGCCGCCAAGGGATTTCTTCGCCGCGCGGACGCGCGCATTAAAAATCGGGGGTGGCGGCTTCCGGAATCGGATCGATCCTCAGGCCGAAATAATTGTAGTTGTTGTTGTTCTCGGCGCAGACCGATTCCTGGATCGGCTGCTGCACGCGCCGCCAGCGCTGGGTGGCCGACCAGGTCGAGGTGAAGGTGCCCGGATCTTCGACGTAAGCCGTTCCGTTCATGGCCTTGCCGTCCGCCGAAATTGTGTAGCGCTCCACGACATGCATCTGGGGCGTATGCGGAGTACGCAGATTGTCGACAAAAGTCTTGTCGGAAAGGCCGATGGTGTCGACGACCAGCGTATTGCCCTCGTAATGGCCGACCGATTCTCCGTACCAGGACGGTTTATGATTTTTCGAATGCGGCACGTTCAAATAGATGTGGCGCTGGTTCGGTCCGCGCTGATAAAGAATCGTGATCTCCTTCGGCGTCTGGACGAAATAGATCGGCTCGGCGGTGAACAACATGATGCCGGGCACGCCTCCCGGCCAGCAGGTGGACATCGCCTCGAAGCCCACCTTCCCGGCCAGCACCTGTTCATCCGCGCGCCTGACGGCGTCGCGCGCCCAGGGCAGCAGGAGGGGACTGTTGGGGTCTGCAATCCGCGGCGTGACCGAGCGGCCCGTCCTGATCGCATCCTGGTTGCTGACGAATGGATGGGCCGGGTCGAAAGCGACCGGCCCCGGACCGGAAGCGGGCGGCAGCCAGTCCGCGCCGGCGGAAACCCATCCCGCGGTGTTTGCTTGCGAAAAATCCGGAATCGTCGTTTGCGCGCGTTGCGCACCGGGCACCGAAGAGGCGGTTACGGCAAGTGTGAAAACGCCGAGAACCGCACTGACCGTCCGCAAATGAAATGATTTACCGAACGACAACATCCGTGCGACCTTATTTGAAACCGGCGCGAGAATGCCGGTTTTTTACCGCGAGTCCAAGGCGTCACGATGGCCATCAGGCCGGCCCGTCAACCGGCCCGCTTGATGGCGCGAATTTTGCAACGCTGCGGCCGATTGAATTAGGATGCCGGGATGACGAGTTTTGGGCGCCGGCTACTGGGTGCCGCGATCCTGTCGATCGCGGGGATTGGCTGCGCGGCAGCCGCGGATGCGCCGTCGGCTGTCACGTGTACCAACACGGTCAGCCATGCGCCGATGCAGATTCGCATCGATTTCGCGAGGCGCACGGTCAATGCCGATCCGGCGCAGATCGGCAAAGCGGAAATAAGCTGGCACGACGACAAGGAACACGCGAATTACAC
>JAGWSK010000234.1 GCA_028869355.1 Alphaproteobacteria bacterium
CCTGATCCACCCCTATGACGATCCACTGGTGATCGCCGGACAGGGAACGACGGCACTGGAGTTCTTTGCCCAGGTGCCCGAGCTTGACACGCTGGCGATTCCGGTCGGCGGCGGCGGACTGATCTCGGGAATGGCGATTGTGGCGAGTGCGATCAAGCCCGAGGCGCGGATTTACGGCGCCGAGTGCAAACTTTACCCGGCGATGCACAATGCGCTGACCGGGGACGACCTGCCCTGCGGCGGGCAGACCATTGCCGAAGGCATCGGCGTCAAGGATCCGGGCAAGATCACGCGCGCGATCATCGCCAATCTGGTCGAGAACATTCTGCTGGTCGAGGAGAGCGCCATCGAAGCGGCCATCGTCCGGCTGCTGGAAATCGAGAAAACCCTGGCCGAAGGCGCCGGCGCCGCGGCACTGGCGATGGTGCTGGCAAGTCCGGCAATTTTCCGCGGGCGCAAAGTGGGTATCGTGATTTCGGGCGGCAATATCGATATGCGCCTGCTGTCGAATGTCATTTTGCGCGAACTGGCGCGCGAAGGACGAATCCTGTCGCTCAACATTGCTATCGAAGATCGTCCCGGGCTGCTGGCACGCGTGTCCAATACGATTGGCGAAGCGGGCGGGAATATCCTCGAGGTCTCGCACAACCGTCTGATGACCGGCGCGTCCGCCAAGTCGGCCGATCTTGGGCTGGTGGTGGAAGCCAGGGACAGCGCCCATGCCGGGGAAATCGTCGCCAGCCTGCAACAGGCCGGATTTGAGGTGCGCGAACAGGCGGTGCGGGCGATTTCGGCGCAAGTCCCGGGCGGGGTGAACCATTAGCAGCCCGCACAGTCCCCGCGGCATTCGGTAGTATAATCGCCAGCCTGATTCCCTGTTATGTGAGGGCGATGAAACCCTTGGACAAACAGAGCCAGCAAAGCGTCACGCCGGCGGCGCAGCCATGGTTGATCCGGGCGGAGCAGCCGGACGACACGGATGCGGTGGAAGCGCTGGTCGATCTTGCTTTCGGTCCCGGCAGATTTGCCAAGACGGCTTACCGGCTGCGTGAAGGCGTTCGGCCTGACGCACGGCTGTCTTTCGTGGCGCAGGATGGCGCCGGAGATGCGTTGTGGGGTTCGGTCCGGTTTTGGCCGGTGGTGATTGGGGAAAGCCTCGCGCTGCTGCTTGGCCCGCTGGCGGTTGTCCCGCAGTTGCGCGGCCGCGGAATCGGAATCTCGCTGATGCAGACCGGCATCCGCACCGCCGCGGCGCTCGGCTATGGCGCGGTCGTTTTGGTGGGCGACGAGCCATATTATGCCAAAGTCGGATTCGCCCGGCTGACGCCCGGCCAAATCCGGTTTCCGGGGCCGGTCGACCCGGACCGCGTTCTCGGACTATCGCTGAACGGCCAATCGCTCACGTCGCTCTCAGGCGATGTAAGGCGCGCGCGTATAGATATTGCGGTTTGCGCGAGTTCTGCGCCAGTGGGGGGCGGGGCTTAGCCCCGCTCCAAATTCGCGTAAAACGTTTCTGCACCCAGCAGTGCCAGAAGGCTCCCCCCTCCGTCGCGCATTAGCGCCACCTCCCCCGTAAACGAGGGAGGAAACAAGTACGGGTGCTGCCGGCGAGATTTGGCTGAGCGCGGCTTCAGGGCCCCACGCGGGAGGACAAATCGCCAAGGGCGATTTGCCCGCGTGGGATGCCGCCTGCGAGTTATTTGTCAGTATAGGTGAACTGCTGAATCGTGGGGCCGCAGCCGGTGATATTGGGCGGCGTGCCGCCGGCTTCCTGGTCCATGCGCGTAAGGTTGAACAGCAGCGATTCGACGAAGCGCGATCCGTTCGGCGTGGTGTAGTCGCCATTGGCAGGAAGAATTGTCACCGACTGCTCATAGAGTTTGCCGCCGCGGAAATAGAAGGTCGTCAGGTTGCGTCCGCCATTGTTCGGCATGTCCATGGTGATGCGGCGGCCATAAGTCGCGCCGCGCACGACCGGTTCGATGCGGGCCGTGTCGTTGCCGACGATCTTGCCGTTCCTGAGTCCGTGGTCATCGGCGTCCGTGTGCTGGAAAATCGCCTCTTCGAGGATGGATGCGCCGTCGGCTACGCGGTCGGAATAATCGGCCACGGTCACGCGGTAGATGATGTTGTCGTCGGTCGCCGTGTAGGTGTGGGCGGACAGCGCAGCCCCATGGCGCGGCATGGAAAATTTGGTTGTTTCCATCTTTGGGGCTGAGGGGAACTGGGTGGCGAAATTATCCGATGGGCAGGCGTAATAATTCCACGCGGCGTTTGCCGGTACCGCAGAAATCATTAAAGCCGCAAAAGTCAAAGCAATCCCACGCATTCCCGTTCTCCCAAATGGTCGCGCAAGTTGAAACTTCATGATAATATCTTAATCCATCTGACCAAGCCATCCGCCTTTTCGGGGAGAATTCCGGATGAAGGTTTGTGTGATTGCGTCTGCGCTGGCCGGCTTTCCGCTGCTTGCGGCACCGGCGCTCGCGCATCATTCCTTTGCCATGTTCGATCCGGATCAGCTGATCACCAAGCCCGGTGTGGTGAAGGAATTCGAGTGGACCAATCCGCATGTCTGGCTGCATGTCCTGGCGCCGGACGCCAGCGGCAAACCGGTCGAATGGTCGTTTGAGATGCAGGCGACCGCGCAGGCGAGTTCGGGGGGGTGGAAACCGGACACGGTGAAGCCCGGCGACAAAGTGACTGTGGAATTTCATCCGCTCAAGGACGGATCACGCGGCGGCGAACTGGTTGCCGCAACCTTGTCCGACGGAAGACGCCTCGGTTCACAGGCCAACAGGCCGCCTCCGGCGCGGTGAATTCAACGGATTTCAACAGGTGGGAGAGAACGCATGAAGTTCAAATCGCTTGCATTGGCCGCCATCGCGCTGGCAATCGCATCACCGGCGCTGGCCCATCATTCCTTTGCCATGTTCGACGCCCAAAAGAACATCACCGTGACGGGCACCGTAAAGGAATTGGAATGGACCAATCCGCATGTCTGGATCCATGTGATGGCGCCGGACGAGAAGGGCGTTGCCCGCGAATGGGGCTTCGAGATGCAGGCGATCCAGCAGGATATGGCCGGCGGCTGGCGTCCCGATTCAGTCAGGCCTGGCGACAAGGTGTCGATTGAATTCCATCCGCTGAAGGACGGCACCCGCGGTGGTCAGCTCGTCTCGGCGGTTCTGGCCAATGGCACAAAGCTCGGCGGACCGGTGCGCCGGCCGGGCGCGCAAAACTAGCGGCGCCTGATCTGAATAGTGCTCCGGGTGCAAACAGTATCCGGAGCACTGGAGATGCGGGATGAAAGCCGCTGTTTTGCCGCTGATGGCTCTGCTGGTGGCAGCTCCTGCCACGGCATTCGCGCATCATTCATTCGCGATGTTCAATCGCAATCAGACCATGTCGGTGACCGGCATGGTGAAGGACTATGAATGGGCCAATCCGCATGTCTGGATCCACGTCATGGTCAGTGATGAAAAAGGCGTGCCGCGCGAATGGGGATTCGAGATGCAGTCGATCGCCCAGGATTCGCGGGCCGGCTGGCGTCCCGACAGCGTCAAGCCGGGCGACAAGATCACGGTGGAATTCCATCCGCTGAAGGACGGAACGCGCGGCGGGCAATTGGCGAGCGCAGTTCTGGCCAATGGCACGCGGCTCGGGCCGCCGCCAGCCGATGGGTTCCTCAGTCAGAAACCGGGGGATGGCGGGATCTAATTCCTGAATGGAGGACGGAGATGAAATCGCGGATTTGCATTTTGGCAGGGTTGCTGGCGCCGGTCTTTGCGGCTCCGGCCCTGGCGCATCATTCCTTTGCAATGTTCGACCGTGAGAAAGCGGTCAGCATGACAGGCACCGTTAAAGAGTATGAATGGACCAATCCGCATGTCTGGATTCATCTTATGGCGGCCGATGCGGCGGGCACTCCGCGCGAGTGGTCATTCGAAATGCAGTCGGTGCAGCAGGATTCCTATGCCGGCTGGCGGCCCGACAGCGTGAAACCCGGCGACAAGGTGACGATCGAGTTCCACCCGTTGAAGGATGGTTCGCGCGGCGGCCAACTGATGAGTGCAACGCTGGCAAATGGTCAGCATCTCGGTCCGCCGGCAAATCCGAGACTCGTGTTTCCGCGTCCACCGGAGACGCAGCAGTAAACTTTTTATCAACAGCTTTTCGCTTTTGCCGGCTCGCGTTTCCGGCATTTTTGCCGTTTTTTAAGGACCCGGCGGCTAGCGTTCCGGCGTGTGATATTTGGTCGGAGAGCAATGGCGAGTCGCAGTGAAGCTCACCAACGCCAACTTGTGAATTACGTTGTTGGGGCGGACGGCAACCCGCTGACGGTTTCAGATCTTCCGCCGCCGAATACCAAGCGGTGGGTGATCCGCCGCAAGGCGGCCGTGGTTGTTGCGGTCGGGGCGGGTTTGCTCACGCTGGATGAAGCTTGCCGGCGTTATCGGCTCACGGTCGAAGAGTTTCTTGCCTGGCAGCGCGCCATCGAGAGCTTTGGCACCGCCGGACTTCGCGCGACCCGGATCCAACAATATCGGGGTTAACCAACCGGTGCCGTTCTGTCCTGAATCCGCTATTTTGCCGATTGGGCACATGCGGCGGAGGACAGCATGGTTGCAAATGACAAACTCGCGCGGCGCGCATTCCTGAAGACTGCGGCTGTGGGTGCCGGTGCGATCGGTCTCACGCCGGAATGGATTCCCGAAGCCAGGGCTGCCGATGCCGGAAAGCACGCAACCGGCGGAGGCCAGACGGTCACGCTCGCCGATTATGCCGCAGCGTTGCGTTATGAGGACCTTCCTTCCGCCGTCGTACGCCGGACCACGGATTGCATCACCGATACGGTGGCGGCGATCTTGTATGGCGAGAGACTGCCGTGGAGCCGCATCATCATCGCGCATGCGCAGCGCACCGGGCCGGGCGGCAAAAGCCATATCCTCGGCACGGGCGGCGCTCCGGTGCAGGCGCCGTTGGCCGCGCTCGCACATGGCGCCATGGCGCACGCATTTGAACTCGACAATCTGACCGATCCGGATTCGGGTTCGCATCCCGGGGCGACCATGTTCTCGTCCGCTCTTGCGGTCGCGCAGGATCAGGGCGGCAGCGGGCGCGACCTCATCACCGCCATGGCTGCGGGCGGCGAGGTGATGATCCGCATCGGATCGGCAGGGAAGGACACTATCGAGCCGCACGGATTTCACGCGCCGGGCGCTACGGGGCCATTCGGCGCCGCGATTGCGGCGGGGAGAATCCGGAAATTCGATGCCGGCAAAATCCGCAACGCCATGGGTATCGCGGGATCGCTCGGCGGCGGTTTGATGGAATTCGCCCGTGCGCCCGACGGCGCCATGGTCAAGAAGCTGCATCTCGGCCGCGCCGCCGAATCGGGCGTGCTCGCCGCCAGTCTGGCCGATGGCGGATTCACCGGGCCATCGACAGTCGTCGAAGGTCAGGAGGGCTGGCTGCACGGATTTTCCAATGACTGGGATACGGACATCCTGACCCGCGGTCTCGGGCGGGATTACCTGATGCTGCATATCATGCTGAAGCGCTTTGCCTGTCACATCACCGCGCACCGGCCGGTCGAGGCGATGCTCGATTTGCGGCGTGACAACCGCTTTTCACCCGATGATGTGCAGTCGATCGTGATTGCCGGAAACCGCCGGATGGCGACCACCAACAATATTCCGGTGCCTGCGGATGCGTTGCTCGCGCAGTACAGCATTCCGTTCTGTGTCGCCCTGTCGCTGTACCGCAATCCGGTCGATCCCGATTCGTTTGACGATCAGGTGCACCGGGATGCGCGAATCCTCGCCACCGCGGCGAAGGTGAAAATGGACATCGTCGATGGTCAGCCCAATGATGATCTGACCAGCGTCGTTTCGGTGGTGCTGAAGGACGGACGCAAGCTGACGCGCCGCGCGACAGAGTTTTCCGGCACTCCGGCCAATCCGCTGGACGAAGCGGGCCTGCGCGAGAAATTCATGCTGCTGGCGAAGCGCTATCCGGCGCCCGTCATGGGCCGGCTGTTCGACCGGCTGCAGAGAATCGAGACCGAACCGAATCTGGACTGGCTTTTGGTGCCGTCACCGGCTTAGCACGATAAATTGGGGGTGTTCGGGCATTCACCCCCACCCGAAAACGCTTCGCGTTTTCGACCTCCCCTCAAGTGGGAGGTCAAAAAAATTACTGCCGCG
>JAGWSK010000235.1 GCA_028869355.1 Alphaproteobacteria bacterium
AGCAGGTCGGGATCGATGTTGTCATCATCGAGCAGCGAAATGCGGTGCTGCAAGGCTTCGCGGCGGTCCCGCAGCTGGGCCAGATCGTGTCGGGCAACGACAAGCTGGTCCTGGGTGGAACGCCACGCAATCACGCCGCGTTCGCCGAACAGGAAACTGTAGCCGAAATATCCGCTGATCGCGCAGCAAATGGCCGGCAGCAAAAGCAGATTTACGCAACGGGCAGCGCGGCGACGCAGTTTCATGTGCAACAGCGAATCACATCATGATTCGCTCGGTCAAGGGCATTCATTCGAGCCGAGTCAAACCGTCGCACCTTAATATAGAGTTCCATCGTTGTGCGCGAAGACACGCACGCCTTGCGGCGTTTTCACCCGCCATCCCGTATTCCCTGAAAAGAATGGGCGCCGCTTTCGGCGCCCATTCGCAATTGTCAGACGGTTCAGCGTACCGCCGCCTGCTGCACCCGTTCCGGATGGAGCGTGAGTTTCTGCACGCGCCAGTTCAGGATTTCGCCGACATAGAGCGTGTTTTCCGAGGGACAGGCGATTTCGTGAATCCAGCCGAACTTGCCCGGTGCGCGACCGCCGCCGCCAATCATCCCCAGCAGCTTGCCGTCCAGGCTCAGTTTGTAAATGCGGCCTGGAAAGGCATCCGCACTATACAGCACCTGGTTAGGTCCCTTGGTGATGCAAATCGCCCAGGGCGAGCCCGGCGCCTGAGTCAACACCGTGCCGTAACCGCCGGAACTCGTCGCAGTCGGCGTATTGCCGATCACGGCCTTCGCGCCCGGAGGTGCCGCAACATCGATCTTGATGACGCGCAGCAATCTCCCGTTGCCGTCGAAGACTTGAATCCGGCCATTGCCGCGGTCCGCTTCATAGATATTGCCCTGCGCGTCGGACGCAATCGAATGCGGCGTGTTCATCTTCCCCGGTTCAGAACCGCGATCGCCCCATTGCATGATCCAATTGCCGTCTTTGTCATATTTTGCGATGCGGGAATTGATGTAGCCGTCGGTGACATAGATATTGCCGGCAGGATCCCAGGTTACGTCCGTGACCTGACGAAACATGCCATCGATCGCCGGCAGCGGCGGATTGGGATGTTCCAGCGGGTGCGCGTTCTCATCCGAAGCTTCTGCCTTGCGTCCGAGAGTCATCAGCACGCGGCCCTGCGGGCTGAATTTGATGACCATGTCCGAGCCTTTGTCGGCGATCCAAATATTGTCCTGCGGATCGATGCGGACCGTGTGCGCGAAGGAGAAGGCGTACAGATTTTTCCCGATCTCGCGCAAGAAATTGCCGTTTTGGTCGAATTCGAGGAGTTGCGCGGCACGCGCGCCATAGGCCGGACCCTCGACGTTGCCGCGATGGAAAACGAAAATATGTCCCTGCGAATTCACCGCCACACCCGCCGCCTCACCGAGAGACATATCGGCCGGCAGCTTCAGCGGGTTTTCAAAATCATACGGGATAACGGGCGGGTTTTCCGCCGCCATCGCCGCGGGTGCCGCGGCCAGCATCAGCATCGCCAAAAGACCATATTTCATCGAACCCTCCCTTTGATTCCGCAGTGCCTTGCGGATTTCCTTCAACAATAAGGGCCAGCGGCCGGAATAACAATCAAACCGGGTCACAAACCGGTCTAACGCCGGAATACGCTCAACCCCGGATAAATCGCCTGATCCCCGAGCTGCTCCTCGATCCGCAGGAGCTGATTATACTTCGCCAGCCGGTCAGAACGCGAAATAGAACCGGTCTTGATCTGCCCGCTGCCGACCGCAACCGCGAGATCGGCAATCGTGGTGTCTTCCGTCTCCCCCGACCGGTGCGACAAAATTGAGCGGTAGCCGGCGCGGTGCGCGGTCTCAACTGCATCCAGCGTTTCGGACAGCGTTCCGATCTGATTGGGTTTGACGAGGATCGCATTGGCCACGCCTTTCGCGATGCCCTGTTTCAGCCGCTCCGTGTTGGTGACAAACAGATCATCTCCGACCAGTTGAACCCTTGAACCGATTGCCCTGGTCAGCGACGCCCAACCATCCCAATCGTCTTCGGCCATGCCATCCTCAATCGAGACAATCGGAAATCTCACGCACAGATCGCGGTAGAAATCCACCATTGCACCAGGTTCGAGAACCCTGTCCTCGCCCACCAGACGATACTTTCCATTTTTGAAAAACTCGGTCGACGCCGGATCCAGTGCAAGCACCACATTGTCGCCCGGCCGATAACCCGCTTTTTCGATCGCGCGCACGATCACCGACAGGGCTTCGTCGGCCGTTTTGAGCTGCGGGGCAAAGCCTCCTTCGTCGCCAACATTGGTGTTCAATCCAGCCTCGGAGAGCTGTTTCTTAAGCGCGTGGAAAACTTCCGCGCCAGCCCGCAACGCATCTGAAAAGGCGGCAAAGCCAGCGGGAACAATCATGAACTCCTGGAAATCAATGGGATTGTCGGCGTGGACGCCGCCGTTCAACACGTTCATCAGCGGCACAGGAAGCATGCGTGCCGTCAGACCCCCGATATAGCGGTACAGGGGCAAGTCCGACGCCGCGGCGGCAGCTTTGGCCACCGCGAGCGACACTCCAAGAATGGCGTTTGCACCAAGCCGCTGCTTGTTGGGCGTTCCGTCGAGCGAACATAACCGGGCATCGATCCGGGCCTGCTGTTCCGCATCCATCCCGCCGATCGCATCAAAGATTTCGCCCCACACCGAGTCGACGGCGTTCGAAACACCCTTGCCGCCGTAACGGGAACCACCGTCGCGCAACTCATGGGCCTCATGCGCGCCGGTCGAGGCGCCGGAAGGAACTGCGGCGCGCCCGAAGGCGCCGTTTTCGAGCCGCACGTCGACCTCGATCGTGGGATTACCGCGGCTGTCGAGGATTTCTCGCGCCAGGATGTCGGTGATCGCCGTCATGCCTCGACCGGTCCGTGCCGGAACAAACGCGATTGTGGCATCTTCAGCATTCCGAGAACCCCAATGAAACCCGCGCCGGAAAGAAATGAATGCCAGAGAAAATGCGTGCCAAACGGAATGTAGGAGCACACTTCAAGGTCGATACTCCGGAAGAATAATGCGATCAGCGCACAAGCCAGCGCGACCCCGCCATACGCGGCGGCTTCACGCGAATTCCTGATGGTTCCAGCGATCAGGCCGAGCGACGCGATGACCACCACAGGTGCAATCGCGACCCAGCGCTGGAACATCCCCCAATAGGGTCGTGACAATTGGAATCCCGCATAAAACGCGCCGAGAAATACCACCGTACCCGGAATTGACCACAGCCGCCGCGCCCAACAGAAAACAAACAGGAACAGAAAGATAAGGCCCGAAGTTGCTTCCCAGAACAGCCACTGGCCATCGCGAAAGCCGTGCCACATGCCGCTTCCGATACCGGTAAACACCGTCAGCAAATTGAGTGCATACAGATCAAATGCGCGCGGACTCCGTTTCCAGACGAAATACAGGCCGGCAAGCCCAAACAGCACGATGACGCCATTCGAAATCGTGTTCATCGGCTCAACCGGGAAAACGCCCGGTATGGCCGACAAATCCTCGCAGTAGACGGGACCCGCATTCAACGGAATCATGGGATTCCCAATTCGACTTTGCGCCGGCGCACCGGCCTAAAGTTGCGTCAGCATGTGGTCGCCACCGGATATGCCGAAGGCGCCGGGCTCTTCCAGATTTAGTTGTTTGACCACGCCATTTTCCACCAGCATCGAATAGCGCCGGCTTCTGTGACCCATACCGTGTTTCGACATGTCGGCCTCGACTCCGAGCGCGCGGGCGAAATCGCCATTGCCGTCCGAAAGCATCGTCACTGCTTCCGCCTTCTGTGCCTGCGCCCAGGCGCGCATCACCGCGGGATCGTTCACCGCCGTGCATGCGATCGCGTCGACGCCTTTGCCGCGCAGGGAGTCCGCATTCTTCACGTAACTCGGCAAATGCTTCGCCGAACAGGTGGACGTGAACGCGCCCGGCACGGCGAAAAGAGCCACCCTTTTACCTTTGAAAAAGTCCGCAGTATTGACTTCGTGCACGCCTGAATCGGTGACTTGCCTCACGGTAACGGACGGAATCCGATCGCCGGTTTTGATCATGATGTTTCCCTTGCGTGGTTTGGTCCGCGCTTTTAACCTAACCTCTCCGCTCCCGAAAGTCCGCCGGACAGACGAATGTCACGTTTGGCTTAGGGGCAAGGAATCGCGCGCCGATGGCTTCATCTCGCGACCGCAAGCTTGAAGAGGGCGAGAGCTTTCTCGAAGGAAAGCTGCTGATCGCGCTGCCCGGAATGGAAGACGAAAGATTCGCCCAGACGGTCATCTACATGTGCGCCCACTCGTCGAAGGGCGCCATGGGAATCGTAATCAATAAACCGATCCCGGGACTGACCTTTGCCGAACTGCTGAAGCAGTTGGAGATCAAAACGTCCCCGCGCACGGGCGAATTCCCGATCCTGTATGGCGGGCCGGTGGAAACCGGCCGCGGATTTGTGCTGCACAGCGGCGATTATGACAGCAGTGAATCCACCCTGCCGGTTTCCGAAGATATTTCTCTCACGGCCACTTTGGACATCTTGCGCGCCATTGCTGAGGGCCGGGGACCAAAGCAGGCACTGTTTGCCCTGGGTTATGCCGGCTGGGCGCCTGGCCAGATCGAGTCCGAGTTCCAGCGCAACGGTTGGCTGCATTGCGAAGCCGACGCGCCGCTGGTTTTTGGCGTTCATCCGGACGCGAAGTGGCGCACTGCTTTGCAGCGGCTCGGAATCGGGCCCTCAGGACTTTCGGCCAATACCGGACGCGCCTGAAGCCGTTCCGATCACACCGTAATGGCGGCTGCCAGTGGTTTGCGCGCTGCTTCGGCTGACTTCTGCGCGGTTATATCGGCGATCAGGCCGAGGCAGTGTTCGGCTGAATCGATCTTCCCGGTTACGATGGCCCTTAATTCGCACCAGGTTTGGCGGCCGCCGGCCAGGATGCGGAATTCTATCCGAAACGGGGTTTTCACCCGGCTCCGATAGGCAATAATCGTCTCGCGAAGGAAATCCCAATCTTCCGGCGCGATGCGCTCGGTCCAGACTTCCGCCTTCAATTCGATCGGTGCTGGCCGAAAGCCAAGCACGGATGCAGCTTGGGACGACAGCGACAAACTTCCACTTTCGAGATCGAGATCGAACACTCCCTGCTGCGACGCCGCCATCGCCGCCGATTCCCATTCGCGCTGGATCGCCTCATCGGTTGTGGTGGCTTGCAAATCATCCTGGCGATGCGCTTCCCGCAAATCCCTGAGTCGCCCGATGGAGTGCTCGGCAGGAATTGTACTCGCAACCGCGACCAGCAGCGCACCGGCGGCGGCGAACCCGCTCAATGCCGCGGAGGCGGTCAAATTGACGCCGAAAAATCCCAGTGTATTGAAGCCTGCTGCGGCGGTCACCAGCGCAAAAACCGTCGCTGCGGGCGCCAGACGCCGGGCTGCGGCAACTCCGATCCTGCCGCAATGCGAGAGATAGCCTGCCGCTGCAGCAGCACCACACAATGCGATCAGGCGCACCAGTACGCCCGCCAATGGTGCCCCCGCGTAGGCCGCGAGTCCAACTCCGGTCACGGCCAACGCAACACGGTCACGCCACCTGGCTGCGCCGCGCCAGAACGCTTCGAACGGTGCGACGTAATCGATCACTCTGATTGCCGCTGCAATCGCGAGTGCAGTCCACAAAGCGAACAGCGCATAAGGCCCACCCAACCGGGCCAGCGCCGTGAAATCGAGAAAACCGGAAGTCGTCAGGTCCGCCATCAGAACTGAAAAAAGAAACAGGCCCGACCACCCGGCCAGCATGCGCGACAATATCGCTGCCGAGGCAGAAGAAACGATCACTCCCGCAGTGAGGAGACCCCAGATCAGACCATCCAGGATGGAAGTCTGACGGTTGTTCGCAATCAGCGCTGGCTCGGTCCATGCCAGGACCGGTTGACGGCTTGCCGCATTTTCGAGATGGAGCGTCAGGGTGGCGTTCCTGTGGGGTGGCAGCAAAACGCGAAACGCGTTGGCGCCGAATGCCGGCGCGCTTTCGACAATGGTCATGGGATCGGATGGAATGACCTGGGTGATCGCCGGACGCGCGGGGAACTGTTCGAATTCCAGCGCGATTCCGGCCGGACTGAATGCCGTCAGAACTCTCGTGACCGGCGCCGGCTGGGTGTTCTGCACATCAATGGAGAACCAGGAGCCCCGAGGATCCCCGGGTTCGCTTAGCCTCTCGCGCGCCAGTGTCGGGCCAAGGTCGATCACGGGCTGCGGCGCCCCAAACTCGATGGCGCGGGAGGGCGCTGCCTGTTGGGCATGGGTCGTGCCGCAGACGAGCAAGAGCGCCAACGCGGCAAACATCAAGTTGCGGTGTGCGACAGTCATTTCCAGGGCGACTCATCCTGCAGCAGGCCAAACAGCAAATGGTCCCGCCATTCGCCATTGATCTGCAGATAGCGGAGTGCCCGCCCCTCTTCCCGGAACCCGAGCTTACGCAACAAGTTCCTCGATGCCTGATTTTCCGGGATGCAGGCGGCCTCGATGCGGTGCAGGCCCAATGGGCCGAACGCGAAAGGCAACAGCGCGCACAATGCCGCAAACATTTTTCCCTGCCGCGCGTACGGCTTACCGATCCAATAGCCGATTGCGGCCCCCTGCGTCACACCACGCCGCACGTTGGAAATCGTGCAGCCTCCGAGCAGCGCCCGGTCGGTGGCACGAAATACCAGAAAGGGGTAAGCGAGATCGTTACTAATTTCGCTCGCATACCGCCTAACGCGGCGGCGAAATGCGGCGCGGCTGAGTTCATCCGCCGCCCAGACCGGTTCCCACGGCGCGAGAAACTCCCGGCTCATTTCGCGCAGTTGCGCCCATTGGCCGTAGTCGCTCATTTCGGGATAGCGCAGGAATATGCCGTCTCCCTGCAAGACCGGTTCGCGCCCGCCGGGAAACATCAGACCCCGAATAAGCATTGGCCCGCGCAAACCGGATCACGCGGTGGCACGACCGAACCGCTTCGCGAAACGTTCGCGGGATTCCAGGCGGCGGATCGGACCAACCGCCGCAATCGCGGGGTTTCCGGTTTCACAAATCCTTGCCGCAAAATGTTTCACCGCGGCGGCATCCACGGACTCAATACGCTGCACCAGTTCGTCTGCTGTCAACACGCGGCCGTAATTGTACAGATGACTCGCAATCATTTCGCAACGCGCCTGCGGCAGCTCGAGCCCCATCAGCAAAGAGGCTTTCAATTGGGCCCGCGCCCGCGCGATCTCTTCCCCGGTCGTGCCGGAAACCATGGCTTCGATCTCGGCGGCGATGATCGGAGCAATTTCGCCGGCCTTGGCTTCCGACGTTCCGGAATAGACACCAATCAACCCTGTATCACGATAGGAATGGGAAAAGGCATAGATCGAATAACAAAGTCCGCGCTTCTCACGCGCCTCCTGGAACAGACGCGATGACATGCCTCCGCCAAGCGCAGTGGCAAAGACCTGGGCGGTGAAGGCGTCCTGATGAGTCGATGAAACGCCTGGAAAGGCGAATGCGAGATGCGCCTGTTCCAGCGCCTCGCGCTCAAGAACTTCGCCGCCTTCAAATCTCGCCGGATCGAACGCCCGCTCTGATCCTTCGCTCAAACCCTTCGACAGCATCTCGCCGGCTTCGACAAGCTTGTCGTGGTCGATCGCACCGGAGGCCGCGAGAATCACTGCTCCCGACCGATAATGCTTGCCGATATAGGCAGACACATCGGCGCGCGAGAATCCCGCCACTGTTTCTTCGGTCCCGAAGATCGCCCGCCCGATCGCCTGTTCGGGGTAACACGCCTCCTGCAGGTGATCGAAGACGAGGTCGTCCGGCGTATCACGGGTCTGGCCGATTTCCTGGATAATCACATCGCGCTCGTTGGCGAGTTCCGTCTCGTCGAAGATCGGATGGATCAGAATGTCGGAGATGATATCGAGTGCAAGCCCGGTATCGGCCTTCAGCACGCGCGCGTGAAATGCCGTCTGTTCACGGCCGGTATAGGCGTTGAGATCGCCGCCAACCGATTCAATTTCGATCGCGATATCGCGCGCCGAGCGGTGCTCGGTACCCTTGAATGCCATGTGCTCCAGCATGTGGGACAGACCGGCTTCCTGCGGAGTCTCATGGCGTGAACCGCAACTCACCCACACGCCGAGCGCCGTGCTCATCAGATGGGGCATGGGATCAGTCGCGACCGTGAGGCCGGAAGCGAGCTTCGTGACCGTAACCGTCATTATTGTTCCGTCCGGCTGAGGATGAATTCGCGCACGGCAGACACCGAATTCGGCAGGACCGTGTACCGTTCCTGGCGGCTGGAAAGTCCTGCCAGTGCTTCCGGCACATCCGGCGGACGGCCGGTTGCGCGTGTGATCGCATCGGGAAATTTCGCCGGATGCGCCGTCGACAGCGCAATCACGGGTCCGTGCAATTCCCCGCGCAATATCCGGTATGCGCCCAGCCCGACCGCTGTGTGCGGATCGACAACCGTGCCGGTCGCCTGCCAGGTTTCACGGATGGCCGACAATGTCTCTTCCTCTCCGGTCTTCGCTGCAATATAGCGCCCACCCAGCTCCCGCATCGCGTCACGCGATATCTCGAACCGTCGCGCCGTCCGGAACTGCGCCATGACGTCGGCAATCCACGCCGCATCGCGCCCCGATGCTTCGAACAGGGTGCGTTCGAAATTGCTCGCAACCTGGATGTCCATCGAAGGGCTGAATGTCGGTTGCACATCGCCCGCGACAGCATAGGACCTGGTTGTCAGTGCACGGACCAGAATGTCATTCACATTGGTGGCGACGGCAAGCCGCGCCACCGGCAGTCCCATGCGCGCCGCGGCTTCGCCGGCAAATACGTCGCCAAAATTACCGGTCGGAACGACAAAATTCATTGCCCTGCCGAAGCCGGCGCCCAGCGCCGCGGCGGCCGTGAAGTAATACACCGCTTGCGCCAGAATCCGCACCAGATTGATCGAATTGACCGCCGTCAAGTTGATTCGTGCACTGAACTCGACGTCGTCAAACAGCTTTTTCACGATGGCCTGGGTATCGTCGAAATTTCCTTCCAGCGCGATATTGTGCACGTTCGCGCTTGCGACGGTCGTCATCTGCCGCCGCTGCATTTCCGAAACCCGGCCTTTCGGGTGCAGCACCACGATATTGACGCCCGGCTGCCCACAGAACGCGGCAATTGCCGCCGATCCCGTGTCTCCGGACGTTGCGGCGATGACCGTTGCCCGCCGGCTGCTCCGCGCCAGCGCACGCGCAAACAGCCGCGCCATCAACTGCAGCGCAATGTCCTTGAACGCCAGTGTCGGGCCATGGAACAGCTCCAACAGAAAAAGATCGGGCGCGAGCTGTTTCAGCGGAGCCACGGCGCGGTGGCGGAATGTTGCATAAGCCGTTACCGCATCGGCCTGTAATTCGTCATCGGTCAAATATCCTGCCGCAAAGGGGAGCAGCACCTGCGTGGCAACATTGGCATAAGGCAGGGATGCCATTTCGCGGATTTGCGGCGG
>JAGWSK010000236.1 GCA_028869355.1 Alphaproteobacteria bacterium
CTGGGGAGCGCGAGCAGCATCGGGCGCCGGTGCAGGTGAACCCGGAGCCGCCGGGACCGGCTGATATTGCGCCGGCATCAGCGATGGAAAAAGTGGACCGGCATTTTGATTTGCCGGCTGGGCAAGCACCAGCGGCACGGAGGGGCCGGCGGAGAGCGCAAGAATCACTGCGGCAGGAAGAACCTGTCGGGCTTCGACTCGAAACTTGCGACGAAATTTCATCGTGCGCGGAGCGTCTGTGGATGCGAGACGATCAGTCTATCACGCTACGCCGGGATAAAAACCTCGTTCCCGACATTTTGACGCCGTCCGGCCCAAATCTTTGCGCGTTGCATTGTGAAAGACTAAGTTTCGCAGCCACACACCCAAATCAAAAGGCGAATATGACTGTCGCTAAAGACCGAATTCAGGGTTCCATCACCGCGCTGATCACGCCATTCAGGGACGGCGATATTGACGCAGAGGCGCTCGAGCGATTCGTCGAATGGCAGATCGCCCAGGGAACGCATGGACTCGTGCCGGTCGGAACCACGGGCGAATCGCCGACGCTTGATCATCGCGGACACCAGCGGGTTGTGGAGATCTGCGTTGCGGCGGCAAAGGGTCGCGTTCCGGTGATTGCCGGCGCAGGTTCCAACGCCACCAGCGAAGCCATCGAACTCACGCGGCACGCCAAAGGGGTGGGCGCGGATGCGGTGCTGTCGGTGGCGCCCTATTACAACAAGCCGACCCAGGAGGGCCTGTACCGCCATTTTGCGGCCATCGCCGAGGCGGTGGATATACCGATCATCCTCTACAATATCCCCGGCCGTAGCGTGGTTGAGATTTCCGTCGAGACGATCGCCCGGCTGGCACAGGTCGCGAATATCATCGGGGTGAAGGACGCAACCGGCAGCGTCGCACGGGCCAGCCGCGATCGCGCGGCGGTGCCCAAGTCCTTCATCCGGCTGTGCGGAGATGACGGGTCGGCGCTGGGATTCATGGCGCATGGCGGCCGGGGCTGCATTTCCGTCACCGCCAATGTTGCGCCCAGGCTTTGCGCGGATTTTCAGAGTGCCTGCCTCAAGGGCGACTTCGCGGCCGCGCTTGCCATCCAGGACCGGCTGATGCCGTTGCACGACGCGTTGTTTTGCGAAGCGAGCCCGGCGCCGACAAAATATGCCGCTTCGCTGCTCGGCCTGTGCCGCCCGGAGGCACGCCTGCCCATCATGCCCCTGAGTGAGCAGGGCAAACAGACCGTGCGCGCCGCCATGCAATCGGCGGGTCTGCTCAAATAGTGGCGAAGAAAAAAGACAACGGCGAGCGCGTGGTCGCCGACAACCGCAAAGCGCGGCACCACTATTTCATCGAATCCAGCATCGAAGCCGGCGTGGTTCTTACGGGGAGCGAAGTGAAGAGTCTGCGCACGGGAAAAGCCAATATCGGCGAGTCTTATGCGCAGGCGAAGGACGGCGAAATCCTGCTGGTGAATTCCTATATCCCGGAATACACGATGGCCAACCGCTTCAATCACGAACCGCGGCGCGTGCGCAAACTTCTGGTGCGCAAATCGGAAATACGCAAACTCGCTTCCGCCGTGCAGCGCGAAGGCATGACTCTGGTGCCGCTGCGGCTGTATTTCAATCTGAAGGGGCGGGCCAAGATCGAACTTGGAATCGCGCGCGGCAAAAAGCTTCACGATAAGCGCGAGAGCGAGAAGGCGCGCGATTGGGCCCGTGACAAGGCGCGGGTATTACGCGCGAAGGGCTAACGCATGCCGAATGACGATGAAAAGCCCGCTCTGCTGGGAAAGATCAAGGACAAGCTGATCCGGTCAAAAGAGGATTGGGCAAAACAGGGGCGTCTGCTCACGGGCCGGCCCGATTTCGGCCGCGTCAATCGTCTGCCGCCAGGCCAGAAGGAAGTGACAAACTGGCCGGTCCTGGATCTGGGGATTCAGCCGCATATCCGTCCGCAGGATTTCCGGCTTGAGATTGGCGGGCTGATGGAAAACCCCGTGATCTGGACGCTGGATGAATTCATGGCGCAGCCACAGGAGGATTTTGTCTCGGATATTCACTGCGTCACGCAATGGAGCCGCTACGACAATCACTGGCGCGGTGTTTCGGCGCGCCACATCGTGGAATTGGTGCGCCCAGGAGCCCGGGCGCAGTACGTTCTGTTCACTGCGCGGGATGGCTACACCACCAATGTCAAACGCATGGTGTTCGAGGAGCCCAATGTGCTGCTCGCTCATCTGTGGGAAGGCAAACCGATCCCGCGCGAGCATGGCGGACCGGTCCGGGTCGTCATCCCCGACTGGTATTTCTGGAAGAGTCCGAAATGGGTAACCCGGATCGAATTCGCCGCCGAAGACAAGCACGGCTTCTGGGAGTTGCGCGGTTATCACAATGAAGGCGATCCGTGGAAGGAAGAACGCTATAGTTGATGCTGGTAGTGGGAGTGGATGTGAATGGCCGAACCGATCTGGAATAAGTTTCTTACTGAGCGTGACAAGATCATTTTCGCAGCGGCCGGTTATGGCGCGCATGCGGGTTTCGGCAAGCGCCCGGCATTGCTCGTCATTGATGTCAGTTACGCCTTTTGCGGCGACAAACCAGAGCCGATCCTGGAATCGATCAAGCGTTGGCGCAATTCCTGCGGCGCGGAAAGCTGGGTGGCAATTGCGCAGATCAGAAAGCTGATCGACGCGGCGCACAACAAGGGATTGCCGGTGATCTATACCACCGGCGTGC
>JAGWSK010000237.1 GCA_028869355.1 Alphaproteobacteria bacterium
AGCTTGGCCCGAATTCGTGGCGCTGCCTGCGCGCGCTCAACGCCGGGGACCGCGCAAAAAAACTCGCGGTATTTCCCGAAGCGCTGGTCATGATGGATGCGGTGACCGCGGAAAAAGTCATTTCCGTACCGCTCACGGGATTCGAACAACGCTTCAGCGCGCCCTACGCGCTCATTCACCGCGCCGACCTGCTCGATGCACTGCTTGCCACATGCCGCGACTCACCCCTGGTGCATCTCGAAACCTCGTGTCAGGTGACGGGATTCCGTGACGACGGAGAAACAGTGCATGTGCAGACGAAAGATGGGCGCGAGTATCAAACGCCAGCTTTGATCGGGGCCGACGGATTGTGGTCCACCATCCGTGCGAGCATCCTGGCCGACGGCAAGCCGCGTGTCGCAGGACATATCACCTATCGCGCCGTGCTGCCCGCTTCAGAAGTACCGGAATACCTCCGCCGCAACGAGATGATCCTGTGGTCCGGGCCGAAATGCCATCTCGTTCACTATCCCCTGCGCGGCGGCGAGCTGTTCAATCTCGTCGCGGTGTTTCACAGCAACCGCTACGAAGAGGGTTGGAACTCCTTTGGCGACCCCGCCGAGCTGCATGAGCGGTTTCAGCACACCTGCGATGATGTGCGCCTGATGCTGGGTAAAATCTCGGAATGGCGCATGTGGGTGCTGTGCGACCGCGAGCCCGTGAAAATGTGGAGCAAAGGGCGGGTCACGCTAGTGGGCGACGCCGCCCATCCGATGCTGCAATATCTGGCGCAGGGCGCCGGCATGGCATTGGAAGATTCCATCTGTCTCGCGCGCTGCCTTGACGAAGCCGATAGCGTGGAAGCGGCATTCGAAGTCTATCCGTTGCAGCGATACCTGCGCACCGGGCGGGTGCAACTGACTGCGCGCCTCTACGGCGAGTTTTACCACGCGGACGGTGTGCGCCGCGAGTTGCGCAACGCATATGTCAAAAATCTCGGCTATGAGGGCCTCGCCTGGATTTATGAACACCAGGTGTGACGTTCCCCTCACCCAGCAGCGCCTGCCGGATCACCTCGCCGGCACGCAACGCAACTTGATCAAATTCGATTACAACCTGCTCTGGCCCTCCAGCGCATAGTAATCAGCCGGATGAGTCTCGTCCTGCTGCTGCCGCGCCAGCACGTTGAACAGCAGCGTCAGCACTACAACCGTCGCGAGATTGAACAGGAAGGACCAGATCGCGATATAGGCGCGGATCGGCTCGCCGAAAATGACCAGCGGATAAATCGACTGGAAGCCGATGCTGGCGGCCATCCAGGTGCCGCTGACCATTCCGACAAGCCAGCCGATCAGCAGCGCGCGCGAATCAAGCCAGCGCGTGTACAGCCCGAAGATCACCGCCGGGAAAGTATGGATGATCCAGATGCCGCCGAGCAATTGCATCTGAATGGCATATTGGGTCGGCAGGAAAATGATGAACATCAGCGCGCCGAACTTCACCACGAGCGACATCATTTTCGCGCACCGGCCCTCGGCGGCAGGCGTGCATAGCGGATTCATGAATTCGCGGTAGATGTTGCGGGTGAACAGATTGGCCGCTGCAATCGACATGATGGCAGCCGGCACAAGCGCGCCGATTCCGATGGCGGCAAAGGCAAATCCGGCAAACCACGAAGGAAACATCCGCAGGAACAGTGCAGGGACCGCGAAATTTGCGCCGAACTGTTTGAATGCCGCGGCATAAACCGGCATCGTTCCGACACCCGCCGCCAGCGCCATGTAGCCGAGGAGCGCGATCAGCCCGAGTACGAAGGAATAGGCCGGGAGCAGCGCCGCGTTGCGCCGGATGACGTGCCGGCTTGATGACGACAGCACGCCGGTGACGGAATGCGGATAAAGGAAAAGCGCGAGCGCCGAACCGAGGAACAGCGTCGCATAGCCGGTATAGGCACCGGTATTGTCGGCGAGCAGCAGTTTGTCCTTTGGCACGGCTGCGAAGACTTTCGCCCACCCACCGAGTTCCCCGGGAATAATGATGACCGCGGCGAAGACGGTGATGTAGATCATCAGATCCTTGATGATCGCGATGGCGGCCGGTGCGCGCAATCCGCTGAAATAATCGAAGGCTGCCAAAATCACGAAAGCAATAATCAGCGGCAGGTAGACCAGCGCTCCGGAGAGTTGCACGCCCATGGCGGCAATGACGACCTCCAGGCCGACCACCTGCAGGGCGATATAAGGCAAGGTTGCGAGAATGCCGGTGAGCGCCACCGCAAGCGCAAGCCAACGGTCTCCGTAGCGGCCGCGAACGAAGTCAGCCGCGGTGATGTAGCCGCGCGCGCGCGCCACCGACCATAGCCGCGGGAAAACGACGAACACGAAGGGATAGATGACAATCGTGTAGGGAACGGCAAAGAACGC
>JAGWSK010000238.1 GCA_028869355.1 Alphaproteobacteria bacterium
AGTTCGCCCTTGAAATCCTTGTCGAAGAATTCCGGCCGCATCCGGCTCTCAACGCCGTTGCGGGCGATCATGTCTTCCCAATCTTTCTTTACCTGCGGATCTTCCATCCAGTAGGGAACTGCGGTGCCGCCTTCGGTGATGTCCATGCCGGTGTAGTCGATATGGGTTTCGCCCGGCGGTCCCGGCTCGCGCCCCGGATTGTGTGGTCCGAACCAGGCCAGCAGGCGCAACGGCTCCTTCGAGACGCCAAAATGTTGATGGTACCAGCGCGCGCCCCCGGGTGCGGCGGAAATCATTCCAACCGGTTCGTAATCAATGCGCTTGATCTGGTCCGCCTTGCCGTCCCGCCACGGAGTGACGCCAAGCCGTTCCGGCCAGGTATGGGTGTAGCCTTTCCCCTTGATGCAGATCAGCACCGCGGCCGAAGTATGCGCATGGGCCTTGGAATAGCGCCCGTTCTCGTGCTGGCCGATCCAGAAGTAAAAGGTGTTTCCGGTCATGAACGGTTCGACGCGGCGGAATCCGGGCGAGCGGCGATTGTCCAGCGGCAAATCGCAATTCACCGCATCCGGAACCAGATTGGTGCGGCGCATGGCCAATCCGCGCACCGGATCGGGTTCGACATCGTCATTGTAGTTGTAGAAGTCGTTGGCGCCCGAGAAGCGGTCGCGGAATTGCATCGGACAATTGAACACGGCGTCCGTCGATTGCAGCGCATTCAACAGCACCGGTGCCGTCGTTCCGGCAAGCAGCAGCGCGGGCGAGGACGCCGCATTTACGATGCGATGCCATGCATTCAGTGGAATTGAAAACAGCGATCCCTGTTGCCATTCGAAAACATGCTTCCTGCGGTCGCCGTCGAGCCAGACTTCCGTCGTGCCGCGGCCTTCCACCACAAAGAAGATTTTCTCGAACAGATGCTTTTCCGGATTCAACGCGCCGCGGCCGGGCACTTCGGCGAGATAGCAGCCCCATTTGGTTTCCGTTCCGTGGAGCTGAATGTAAGTGCCCCGGCCTCCCAGGCGCTTCCACGGCGCGAGCGGCAGATTCTGCACTTTGGAAATGCCGATATCGCGGAAGCACGGGATGCCTTCCGACTCCATAAACAGGTCGTATGGCGTTTTGACCCGGCCCCATTTGCCGAAACCGGCGCGTTTACCGCCGGTGGGCTCGTGCCAATGGACCTTACTCGCGACGTCGTGCATCTCGTTCTTCCCTGAAGTGTTGCCGAATGCGGGCCACAATAGCCATCGCCCGCGATGCGTCAACGTGAGGACCGTTGGTGCGGGCAAAGCCGCTTGACCGAAGGGTATTTCCGGTTAGTTTCGCCGCCATGAGCACATTCAGGTTGACGAGCTTTCGGACTCATGGGCGCAACAGTTTCGGCGCCGTGATCGACGCAGGCATGGTGGATCTGGGTGGCCGTCTTGGCGGCCGGTACCGTTCAGCGCTCGAATTGATTGCAGCCGGCGAGCAGGGCCTGAAAGATGCGCGCGCAGCCGCCGGCACCCGCTTTGCCGACTACCGGCTGGAAGAGATTGAATTCCTGCCGCCGGTGCTGGGTCCGGAGAAAATCATCTGCGTCGGGATCAACTATCCGGAGCGCGCCGAAGAATACAAGGACGCCCCGCGCCAGAAACCGAACTATCCAAATTTGTTCGTACGGTTTCCGGATTCGCTGGTCGGTCATGGTCAACCGGTGGTCAAGCCAAAGGTATCGGACAAGTTCGACTACGAAGGCGAGATTGTGATGGTGATCGGCCGTGAGGGCCGCAACGTGCCGCGCGAAAATGCCAGGGAGATGATCTGGGGCCTGACGCTCGGCAATGAAGGCAGTGTGCGCGACTGGCTTCGCCACGGCAGCCTTAACGTCACGCAGGGAAAGAATTTCGATCACTCCGGCAGCCTTGGTCCGTGGATCGTCCCGGCCAACGAACTCAATCCGACATTGCCGCTGCATCTGATGACGCGCGTCAATGGACAGGTGCGGCAGGACGACTGGACGGAGCGGCTGACCTGGAATTTTGCCTGGCTGATTTCCTACATCACGCAATTCACGACTTTGAAGCCGGGCGACGTGATATTCACCGGTACGCCCGTGGGAGCGGGCGGTCATCAGACTCCGCCGCAATGGCTCAAACAGGGCGACGTGGTGGAAGTGGAAGTGCCGGAGATCGGCATCCTCCGCAATCCTGTGGTCAACGAAATCTGAAACCCCTCTCCCCCTGTGGGAGAGGGCGGAACGCCGCGAGCGAAGCTCGCTTTGGCGTTCCGGGTGAGGGGTAAACAATATGTCCAGACTGCAACTCAGCTTCGCATGCGCGCTGTATGATCGCATGGAGCCGCTCTACACCGGCGAGGTGCAGCCCGACGGCATCGATCTCAACTTCATCGCCATCGATGAGCCGAGGCCGATATTCGACCGCATGTCAGGCGGTCAGGAGTTCGATGTCGCCGAATATTCCAGCTCGGAATTCGTGCAGCGCTTTGCCAACAAGCAATGCCCTTTCGTCGCTATTCCAGTCTTCCCGTCGCGCTGCTTCCGGCACGGTTTTATTGCGATCAACAAGAAGTCCGGTATCCGCGGGCCCAAAGATCTGGAAGGCAAGCGGGTCGGCGTGCCGCTTTATACGATGACGGCGGCGATCTTCATTCGCGGGCTGTTGCAGCACGAATACGGCGTGGATTGCGAAAAAATCCACTGGGTTCAGGGTGCGGTGAACCACCGCGGCTCGCATGGCGATCCACATGTGCTGCCGCTGTTGAAGCAGATTCCGATCGAACCCGCGCCGCGCGGCCGGTCCCTCAACGAGCTGATTGAGGATGGTACCGTGGACGCGACACTCGGCACTTCTCTGCCGGAATCCATCCGCAATAATCCCAATATCGCGCGTCTGTTTCCCGACTATGTCGAGCAGGAGAAGGCGTATTACCGGCGCACGCGCATCTATCCGATCATGCATCTGATCGCGATCAAGCGCGAGGTTTACGAACGTTATCCATTCATCGCGACCAGCCTCTACAACGCATTCGAGCGATCCAAGCGCATTGCGCTGAAGAAAATGTACAACCTGCGTGCGCTTCGCTACATGACGCCGTGGCTGATGCGCGATATCGACGAAATTCACGAGGTCTTGGGCGGCGATCCCTGGCCCTATGGGTTGGAAAAGAACCGTCCGACTCTTGAAGCGCTCGTCACCTATCTCGCGGATCAGCACTTGATTGCTGAAAAAGTCCCGGTCGACGATCTCTTCGTGCCGAATTACGGCGAGACCGATAGCTGGTTTTAAGACAATACGATTAGCCGGAGAATTGAATGGCAAAACTCGACAATCTTCTGAACGACCTTGTCATCGCCAACCGCATTCTCGCGAACGAGGAGGTTGTGGACGCCTATGGTCATGTCAGCGTCCGCCATCCCGAGGATCCTTCGCGGTTCTTCCTGGCGCGCTCGCTGGCGCCTGAATTCATCACCCGCGACGACATCGTCGAATTCACCCTCAATGGAAAACCGGTGCGCGAGGAAAAGCGATCGCTATATCTCGAGCGCTTCATCCATGGCGGGATTTTCGAAGCGCGTCCGGACGTGATGGCCGTGGTGCATGCACATGCCGAAGACATTCTTCCATTCGGACTGACCGATGGAACGCCCCTGCGCCCGGTGATCC
>JAGWSK010000239.1 GCA_028869355.1 Alphaproteobacteria bacterium
GGCTTTTGCGCAGCCCGCCGCGGTGCGCGTCGATGTCGGCATGTATTACGCGCCCGGACGATATTTCGAGTGATGCCGGCGCTGGCCAGTGGGAGCGAGCACGTGACTGGAGAAGTCACAGAATTTGCTGTTGAGACCGCTCGGGATTCTGCTCGCGAAGCGGCTCCGGGTCTGCTGGAGAATGCGACGCCCACAAGTGAATTCGGCAGCGATCCTGACGAAGAACTATCCCGCCTGGCCCGGTTGAGCGAGGAAAATCCTGATCTCCGCGAATCGATCCGCGAATGCGAGTTGCTGTCACATGCATTGATTGCGCAGTCGAGCATTTCGGCAACGATCACCTGCCGGACCATGGAGGAAGTGGATGCAATCGACCGCGGACCTGAAGTTTTTGCGGTGTTGCGATCCCGATTGGGTTCGAACCAACGGCGTACAGATTAGGGCGCGGACCTGAACCGGCGACAGGCGGTTCTGAGATCAGCATCGCCGCCGTGGGCACCCGTCGAAATTGCTTGGAATTAATGTGACGGACACCGGCGGATGAAAAATTGATAGTCTCGTGGTACAAACCTCACATCCACATTTATCTGCGCAGGTGTTCCATGCCATTTGAGACCAATATCGACTCAGTTCGATTCGGGCTGATAATCAATCGGCTGTTTGCGCGCAAAGCAGCAGCAGGAGCGGCCCTCGGCCTCCTGTTTGCTGTCAGCGCCCCATACGTCGCGCGGGCGCAGGATCAGTACTCGCCGCCACCGCAAGAGCAGTACCAATACCCGCCGCCACAAGCCCAATACCCATATCCGCCGCCGCAAGCGCAGTACTATCCGCCGCCGGAATATCCGGTCCCGCCCCCGGGCGCGATGTGGATCGGAGAGCCGGGAGAATGCCTGTACGCGAATGGAGTGGTTTACTGGTGCGCGCCGGGTGTGATCTTTACCGGATTTCCGGTCGGATGGAATTATGCCAGGTATCCGGTTGTGAGCGTCGCGCCTGGTATCGTGCTGGATCCGATTTGGTTCGGGGGATGGAGACGCGAGCATCCCGGCTTCGTCTTCCGTGGAAGGATCGCGACGGACTTCGAGCGGCGGGCGTTTTTTGAGCACCGAGAGGAATTCCGGGACAGGTTCAGACGTGAGGGGAATCCGCGGGAACGCGAACGCGATCGCGAACGTGAAAGAAAGCCGGAGGAACGGCGGTAATCAAGCTGGCGGCAGTCACCGATACACGCTTTCCGCCATGACCGTGGACCGTGGACCGTGGGACACGGGGTAAATGGCGACCCCGATAGGATTCGAACCTACGACCTACAGATTAGGAATCTGCCGCTCTATCCTGCTGAGCTACGGGGTCATTGCGCCAGGGCCGCATTGAACAACAGCGGACCAACCGCGTCCAGCCTGCCGCAACCGATGATCCGGACACCTACTGCCAAAACGGTTTGGCCCTTTCGATTCGGCGCGCCGCATGCGTTGCCAGGCCGGTGAGATGGGCCGACTCGCCATCATCCGGGCGATAAAGCGCCACGGCAGTGTCCGGATTCACTTCATCACCGGACGAGCGCCTGGTGGACGGACGAACGATTTCCGAGACCAGGCGTTCGCGGTTGGCAAGATCATTGAGATCGCCCAATGCGCCCTGCATGTCTTTGAGCGCCGATAGCAGTCTGTCCCGGCGATGCACGTTCTTCCTGCCGGGGAAAAGGCCACCAAAAAACTCGACCGCATAGCGCAGCCGCTTGGTGCGAATGCGCAACCGGTGACGCTCCGCGGGATCGAATTGCGCCAGCCCCGCCAATTGCTTCACCAATTTTTTGTGACCGCGGCGAAGTTCGCGCGCGGCATGGACGATGACCGGCTGTTCGCGGATACGCGCTGCAGAATGTACCGTGCTGTTGCGCCAGTCCCCACACTCGATCCACGTCAGAATTTCCAGCAGCAAGTCACGGAATCGTATTGACGACACGGCTTGGCGCAAATGGACGTAAGCCTGGTGCCGGTGTCGCTCGAAGCGCCGGATGATGCTCGGGGGAAAGCTCACGCCTGACTTTTGATGTTGTAAAGCGTCCAGCAAGACGTCGAGGTCGCGCGCGGCGCCAAGGCATTGACCCACCCATCTGAGATCGGACGTGATGTGCTCCGTCTCGTCGTTCTGCAGCATCTCCGAAAATGCCGAGATGGAAGCCCGCAGCCGCCGGAGCCCAACCCGCATCTGGTGGAGTGCTTCTGCATTTTCCTTCACACTCGCGGACAGATTGGCGATCAGTTGACGAAGACAATCGCGGGCGATTGTTCGAAACGCAGCTTCGGACGGCATGGCAGAAGCCAGAGCCACGTGTCCGGCACGAAAGATGCCAGTCTCATTCTCCTGCAGAAGGGCGTAGCCGCGCGCTGATTTACTTTGGATGCTCAGCCGTAGCGGCGATATTGCCGCGATCGCTTTCGCGGTCTTGAATACGTCATCAAGGCTTCCATCGAGCGACTCGATTTCAATTTCGCACAGTCTAGCGCGGCGCTTTCCCGCAATCACGCGTCCGCGGTCGATGGTGAGCGCGATCTGGTTCGCTCCCGGCAATTCGAAAGCGACTCGCCGAACCTCAACTTCGAATACGGCATTTAGCAGGCGCGACAGGTGCGGCTGCTTCAGCGGTTTGAGCCCCGTCTTGCGCGCCGCAGCCAGATCGGGAATGAACCCGTGAACCGGTTTTTCCCATTCCGGCCGGTCGAACAGGCCCACACCACCCGGATCCTGCCGTTTGATTGTCTGGGTGAATGTGTCGCCCGAATGCCGGATGCGCAGGGATACGCCGTTGTGGTGCAGCGACAAGTCGTTGGTATCAAAATAGACCGTATGGAGCTTCCGGCCGCTTTTCCTCGTGCCGCCCTTCGCACGCAGCCATTCGGCAATGCGCGGAGCGGCCGCGGGTTCGATTTCCAGTTTCAACTCGCGTTCGCGCGCCATGCCGCCCCCAAAATCGGTCAAGTTGCGAACGGAAATAACCTGCGCCCGAAGTCCTATTCGGCTGACTGAAATCCGGCAAGAGGGGGCGTGTCTGGTATGGCTGTGCTGCGCCCAAAGTAGCGACGATGATTACCTTCATCATTCGGGGCGTTGGAAGCGTGCGACCAGCAATGCCCGGCCCTTGATGTGGCCTTTCATCCGATCCTGTAATTGCTCCGCCGTCAATCCCGCGGGCAACTCCTTCGGATCGAGATCGGTCCCCCAGATCGTGAATTCATAATGGTGGATGCCGGTTTTGGTCGGCCCTTCCTGCGGCGGCGGACACATGCCGCGCCAGGTACCCATGCCGCGGAAGCCCTTGCCCTCGACTAACTTGTCGGAAGCTTTGCTCAACTCGCCTTCGGCAAAGGCATTGACGCCGGTCGGAATGCCGTACACCACCAAATCCGTGTGCGGCGGGTCTTCCATTTCAAACATCGTGATCGCAAAGCTCTTCACCCCCGGCCGCGGATTGGCCCAGGAAAGCTGCGGCGAGATATTCTGGCCGAAGCAATTCGGGTTTTTTTTGTCCTTGATATAGGCCATCCGCATGGGAACCAGACCGCCGTCCTGAAAACTTGCCGAACTCAAAGTGAAGGTTGGTTCCGGCGGAGCTGCCGCCTGCGATGCGTTGATGACGCACCCCGCCGCGGCGGCCACAGCAGTGAACAGTATGGCTTTGCGCACTCCCTCCCTCCCAGGAACAATCAAGGGCTTAATGTAGCCGCGCGGAGAGGTGAATGCCAGAATCGGACCTCCGGTTGCGGCGTGCAACGCCTTGCTTTAGATACTCCCCGCTTTGGGAATGGCGGCCATGACGAACAGCATGCAGCGAATTAGACTGGCCTGACGACGGTTCTCCGGCGCAACCATCGGCCGCGCCTGTTCTTCCCCACCCGAAAGCATGCATTCATGAACAAATCCAGCAATACTGATTCCCCGGCACGGGATTACCGTGCGACGTTGTTCCTGCCCACCACGACTTTCCCGATGAAGGCCGGCTTGCCCACCACTGAGCCGCAGTGGTTGCGGAAATGGGACGAGTCGCAGCTCTACTTAAGACTGCGCGAAGCATCAAAGCACCGGCCGCTGTTTGTCCTGCATGATGGCCCTCCCTATGCCAATGGCGACATCCATATCGGGACGGCGCTGAACAAGATCCTCAAGGACTTCGTCATCCGCTCGCGGCAGATGGCCGGATTCAACGCCCCCTATATCCCCGGTTGGGACTGCCACGGTTTGCCGATCGAGTGGAAGATCGAGGAAGGTTATCGCGAACGCGGCCACTCGAAAGAAGAAGTGGGAATCGCCGATCTGCGCAGCGATTGCCGGAAATTCGCCGAACACTGGATCGGCGTGCAGCGCGAACAGTTTCAGCGTCTCGGCTGCATCGGCGACTGGCAGCACCCGTACACGACAATGGCCTATGCCGCGGAAGCGCAGATTGTCCGTGAGCTGCACAAATTCCTGATGAGCGGCCTCTTGTATCGCGGTTCGCGCCCGGTGATGTGGTCGCCGGTGGAGAAGACGGCGCTGGCCGAAGCGGAAGTGGAATATCGTGAAAAAACCTCACCGCAGATTTACGTGAAGTTTCCGCTCGACGTTGGAAGTTCGAATCTTCCGGCCGCAACGCTGAAGAGCGAAGTATCGAGAGTGTCGGTCGTGATCTGGACGACCACGCCGTGGACGATACCTGCGAACCGCGCGATCGCCTACGCGAAGGAACTCGAATATGTTCTGTACACTGTCGCGTCGGCAGAGGAGGGCAGCCTCGCGGTACCGGGCGAGGGCCTCGTCATCGCGTCGGCGTTGCAGGAAGAGGTGGCGCGCCAGTGCCGGCTGACTCTGACGCGCGTCCGCCAGGTCGATCCGCGGGGCTGGATTTGCCGCCATCCGCTCCACGGCAGGGGCTATGAATTTGCGGTCCCGCTGCTCGAAGGCGCCCACGTCACCTCGGATACCGGAACCGGTTTTGTGCATACGGCGCCGTCGCATGGCGAGGATGATTTCAATCTGGCCCGCGCGCACGGCATCGAAATCCCAAGCATGGTCGGCGAGGACGGATCGTTCCTGCCGAATGTGCCGGTGTTCGCGGGAAAGAAGATTCTGACGCCATCCGGCAAGGATGGCGATGCCAATGGCGCGGTGATTTCCGAACTCATTTCCGCTGGTGCGTTGCTGGGCAAGGGCACAATCCGCCATCAATATCCCCATAGCTGGCGTTCCAAGGCTCCGGTGATCTTCCGCGCCACGCCGCAATGGTTCGCGGCCATCGACTTGCCATTCCCGGGATCGAATGAAGCGAGTCTGCGCGGTCTGGCACTGGGGGGTATTGCCGCCACCCAATGGTATCCGAGGGCCGCGGAGAACCGGATCGCCGCAATGGTACGCGAACGTCCGGATTGGGTGCTTTCGCGCCAGCGCGCCTGGGGCGTTCCGATTGCGGTTTTCGTCAACAAGCACTCGGGCGAGGTGCTGCGCGATGACGCGGTGAACACCCGCATCGCGGACGCATTCGAGCGCGAGGGCGCGGATGCCTGGTTCTCCTCTGCGCACTCGCGCTTCCTTGCGCCTGAACACCATCCCGAAGATTACGAACCGGTACGCGATATTCTTGACGTCTGGTTCGATTCGGGATCGACCCATTCATTCGTGGTGGAAAATCCGATCAATCCTGCGTGGCCGAAAAAAGATCGCGCGGATCTGTATCTCGAAGGCTCCGATCAGCATCGCGGCTGGTTCCAGTCGTCGCTGTTGGAAAGTTGCGGCACCCGCGGCCGTGCGCCCTATGACGGCGTGCTGACCCATGGCTTTGTTCTCGACGAGCAGGGACGCAAAATGTCCAAGTCGCTCGGCAATGTCGTCGCACCGCAGACTGTATTTCAGCAGAACGGCGCGGAAATCCTGCGCCTTTGGGTGGCGGCCTCCGACTTTACCGAGGACCTTCGCATTGGGCCGGACATCATCAAGGCATCGGCCGATTCATATCGGCGTCTGCGCAACACCATCCGTTTCATGCTCGCCAATCTCCAGGGCTATTCCGCGGATGAGCTTGTCAGCCCGGGCGGGATGCCGGAATTGGAACGCTATGTCCTTGCGCGCCTCGCGGCGCTCTGCAGCGAGGTGGATGAGGCCTACGCGAAATTCGACTTCAATGGCGTGTTCACCAATCTGTTCAATTTCGCGACCACCGATCTCTCGGCGTTCTATTTCGACGTGCGCAAGGATGTTTTCTATTGCGACGCGAAGGGCAGCATGCGCCGGCGCGCGGCGCGCACGGTTCTGGACGGCCTGTTCCGGCATCTCGTCACGCGGCTTGCGCCGTTATTGTGCTTCACCATGGAGGAGGCGTGGACCACCCGCTTCGGCGACGACTCCAGCGTGCATCTGGAGCTGTTTCCACATGTGCCGGAAGAATGGCGCAACGAGAATCTGGTCGCGTCCTGGGCGCGCATTCGCGCGCTCAGGCGCGTGGTTACAGGTGCGCTGGAGCTCGCCCGCAAGGATCATGTCATCGGCGCCAGCCTCGAAGCAGCTCCCGTGCTGTATGTCGAAGAC
>JAGWSK010000240.1 GCA_028869355.1 Alphaproteobacteria bacterium
AGCATGCCGCCGTCGGCGAAGGATGGCGAGGTGATGGAGAAAGGCGCCGAATCCGCATGACTGCTGGCGCTGAAAACGGCGCCGGCCGTCATTCCGATGCACAGTGCCGCGCTGCCCCACCTCGACATGGTCGCCCTCCCTTTGCGGCTACAGCCCAAAAAGGTAACACGGCCCGGCAATGGTTCTACAGTGGGCATTGTGCTATTTTGGTCGCGCTACACCGTCGGCGCGAGCCGGCGTTCCCGTGCTTGCAACCCATCCAATGGAGCTACCGATGCGTCTGACGACAGTTCTTGCCGCGGCGACGATCACTGCGGCGTGTGGATTCGCGCTGGCCGCCGAAATGCCCGGCGCGATCAAGGCCAGCAATGGCATGCTGACCGACGATCACGGCATGACCCTGTACACATTCGACAACGACAAAACGGCCGACAAATCCGCCTGTAACGGCATGTGCGCGGTCAACTGGCCACCACTCATGGCCGAAGCGGGTGCCCGGAACATGGGCGAGTACACGGTGATCACCCGTAATGATGGCGCCAAACAATGGGCCATGAAGGGCAAGCCGCTCTATCATTGGCACCTCGATACCAAACCCGGCGACACCGACGGCGATGGTAAAGGTCAGGGCATGGTCTGGCACATCGCGCGGCCATAAGTTTGCTTGCACCGGGGGCGTAGCCATGCGCCCCCGCTGCGACACTCCGGATCGGCATCTCTGCCCCGGTGTCATAAAAACTTCGTAGAACGGTGACATGCGTTGCGCACTTCTGGCCCAAGTGTGTTGGAGCCAAGCCGGGTTCGGCTTCGCATTCCACGCAACCCTTCGAAACGAGGTTCAACGCGATGAAATACCTCAACAAAATCATTGTCGGGGCGGTTGCCGTCGGCGCCGTCGCCGTATTGGCCGTTGGTGCCCTGGCCGCGGACATATCGGGCGCCGGCGCGACTTTCCCGTTCCCGATCTATTCCAAATGGGCGGCCGCCTACAAGGCGCAAACCGGGACCGGACTCAACTACCAGTCCATCGGGTCCGGCGGCGGCATCAGCCAGATTGAGGCCAAAACCGTCACCTTTGGCGCTTCCGACATGCCGATGACGGCGGCCGATCTCGACAAGAACGGCCTCACGATGTTTCCCACCGTGGTCGGCTCCGAAGTGCTGGTTTACAATCTCCCCGGCATTGCGTCGAACACGCTGGTCCTCGACGGTCCGACGCTGGCGAATGTTTACCTTGGCCGAATCACCAAGTGGAATGATCCCGCGATCGCGAAGCTGAACCCGGGCGCAAAGCTGCCGAATACGGCGATCGCGGTCGTGCACCGTTCCGATGGTTCGGGCACGACATTCATTTTCGCCAATTATCTTGGGAAAGTCAGCAAGGAATGGGCCGACAAGGTTGGGGCGGCAACCGCGGTCGACTGGCCGGTCGGAATCGGCGCCAAGGGCAATGAGGGTGTTGCCGGAAATGTCGCCCAGACCGCAGGTGCAATCGGCTATGTCGAATATGCCTATGCGGCGCAAAACAAGCTTCCCTGGACGAAGCTGGTCAATCATGACGGCAAGGTCGTCAGTCCGACCATGGCTTCATTTCAGTCGGCAGCAGCAAGTGCCGACTGGGCACATGCCGATCATTTCTACATGATCCTCACCGACCAGCCGGGCGCCAATACCTGGCCGATCGAAAATCCCACTTTCATCCTGGTTCCGAAAAACCCGCCGAATCCGGCGGCGGCCAACGAGGCACTGAAATTTTTTAAATGGGCCTATGCCAATGGCGGGAAAATGGCCGAAGACCTGGATTATATTCCATTGCCGCAGGCGGTGGTGAACCGCATCGAGGCGAGCTGGAAGGAAATCAGGGGGGTGAACCCGTAATCGTTCCACCACGCGGCGCGGCTGGGCAAACCGGACGGCAACAACTGCCGTGAAATTGAGGTTGGGGCGGGACGGCCGGAACGAATTGCGGCTGTCCCGCCCTTGTTTTACAGGATTGATATTGTTCCGTGGTCGATCTTGCATTGAAAGAAGACGCCACTTCCAAACCGGCCACCAGCCGTATGCCGGGCAATCTTGGTTCCGACCGCACATTCCGCGCGATCAGCGTGAGCAGCGCCGTTGCCGTATTGGTGATGTTCACGGGCATCATGGCGGCACTGATCTATGGCGCCTGGCCGGCAATCAGCGCCTTCGGATTGTCCTTCCTGTGGACGGAAATCTGGAATCCGGTGACCCAGAAATTCGGCGCGGTGGCTCCAATCTACGGAACCCTGGTGACCTCATTGATTGCGATGCTGATCGCAGTGCCGGTCGGCATCGGCATCGCGATCTTTCTGACCGAACTCTGCCCCCCATCGCTGCGCCGGCCGATCGG
Organism: Alphaproteobacteria bacterium; assembly: GCA_028869355.1. Lineage (GTDB taxonomy): Bacteria > Pseudomonadota > Alphaproteobacteria > Micropepsales > Micropepsaceae > CAIYRG01. The sequence goes on from JAGWSK010000240.1 coordinate 2,375, forward strand.
GATTGCGGTGGAATTGCTCGCCGGTATTCCCAGCATCATCTACGGCATCTGGGGATTGTTCGTCCTTGCTCCATTCGTGCAGCAATATGTGATGCCCCCGGTCATCGATGCTTTTTCCAATGTGCCGGTGCTGTCGGATCTGTTTGCGGGACCGCCATACGGCATCGGGATTTTCACTGCCGGGGTGATTCTGGCGATCATGGTTCTACCGTTCATTACCGCGGTCAGCCGCGACGTATTTCTGGCCGTGCCGCCAGTTCTGAAAGAGGCGGCATACGGCCTCGGGGCGACAAAGTGGGAAGTCGAGTACAATGTCGTCCTGCCTTATGCGCGCGGCGGGGTTGTCGGCGGCATCATGCTGGCGTTGGGGCGCGCGCTTGGCGAAACCATGGCGGTGACTTTTGTGATCGGAAACGCCAACCGGGTTTCGACCTCGCTTTTCGCGCCGGGAACCACGATTTCCGCGTCGATTGCGAATGAATTCACCGAAGCGGTCGGCCCGCTTTATGCGCCTGCGCTGGTCTTTTTGGGTCTGATCCTGTTTTTCGTCACGGTGATTGTGCTGGGGGCCGCGCAATACATGCTGTATCGCCTGGAAAAGCGGGCGGGAGGGAAGTCGTGAACCGCAGCCGTTACGCCCGCCGGCGAAGGCGCAGCACAGTTTTCATGGGTCTGTCGATTGCGGCGACTTTGTTCGGCCTGGGCTGGCTCGGAATGATTTTGGGTGCGCTGCTCTATCAGGGCTTTTCGGGGTTGGACATTTCGGTGTTCACGAAATCAACGCCGCCACCCGCGGCTGCGGGCGGATTGCTCAATGCAATTGTTGGCAGCTTGCTGATGGTGTTTTTCGCGGTCGCGATCGGAACGCCGGTCGGGTTGATGGCGGGGACCTATCTCGGCGAATATGGGCGGCACGGCCGGCTTGGCTTTGTCGTGCGATTCCTCAACGACATTTTGCTGTCGGCGCCATCCATCGTGCTCGGGCTGTTCATCTATGACGCCATGGTTCTGACCATGGGCCATTTCTCTGCCTGGGCCGGAGGCGTCGCTCTCGCGACGATTGTCATTCCTGTGGTCGTGCGCACAACCGAGAACATACTGCTGCTCATTCCCAATACGTTGCGCGAAGCGGCCGCGGCGCTCGGCGCCGGACATTCTATCATCATCCGACAGATCACCTGGCGTGCGGCACGCGCCGGCATCATCACTGGTCTCCTGCTGGCAGTCGCACGCATTTCCGGCGAAACTGCGCCGCTGCTGTTCACTGCGCTCAACAATCAGTTCTTCAGCCTCGATCCCAATGGGCCGATGGCAAGCCTGCCGGTTTCGATTTTCCAGATGGCCATGAGTCCGTATGCCGATTGGCACCGCCTGGCCTGGTCCGGTGCCCTGCTGATCACAATGGCCGTGCTGATCCTGTCGATCACGGCGCGCGCGGTCGAGTCGCGATCGGAGCAATAGGAATGTCTGCAGGAAACGGAAGCGCCCACGGTAGTGAAAGCGTCAAGGTCGCGATCAACAACCTGTCGTTCTACTACGGCAAGTTCAAAGCGTTGAAAAACATCACTCTGCCGCTCTATCGCAACAAGGTGACCGCCTTCATCGGGCCTTCGGGTTGCGGCAAATCCACCCTGCTGCGCGTGCTGAATCGCATCTACGAGATGTACCCAAACCAGTATGCGGAAGGAGAAGTTCTGCTGGACGGCGAAAATATCCTCGACCGCGGGCTGGACGTTACGCTGCTGCGGGCCAAGGTCGGCATGGTGTTTCAGAAGCCGACGCCTTTTCCGATGACGATATTCGACAATATCGCCTTCGGTGTGCAGCTTTATGAAAATCATCCCAAGTCGGAACTGGACGGCCGCGTGGAGCTTGCACTTCGACGCGCCGCATTGTGGGACGAAGTCAAAGACAAGCTGCATGCCAGCGGAATGTCGCTGTCCGGCGGACAGCAGCAGCGGCTCTGCATCGCGCGCTCGGTCGCGATCAAACCGGAACTGATGCTGTTTGACGAGCCCTGCTCCGCGCTCGATCCGATTTCGACGGCCAAAATCGAAGAGCTGATCGCCGAGCTGTCGGAGGATTATACGATCGCGATCGTCACCCACAATATGCAGCAGGCGTCACGTGTTTCGGATTACTCTGCCTTTATGTTCCTCGGTGAACTGGTTGAATTCGACGTCACGGAAAAGCTGTTCACCACACCGTCCAACAAGCAGACCGAAAACTACATCACCGGCCGTTTCGGATAGCGCCAGTTTGTGATCAAAACTGCACATGGGTGGCGCGGGCAGCGCGTGGGATGCCGCCAGTGAGGCGTGCAAGACTTCAAAGGTCTTTGGCGGAGCGCGGCTTCAGGGCCCCACGCGCGTAAAGAAAAATCGCGAAGCGATTTTTAGCGCGTGGGATGCCGCCAGTGAGAAGGCCAAGGTCTTGCCTTTCGGGTGCGGCTCGGGATAGTCCGGCAGAATGAATGACGGGATTCGCCACGACTGGACGGTGGATGAAGTGGCGGCGCTATTGGGGCTGCCATTTCCCGAACTGATGTTCCGCGCCCAATCGGTTCACCGGCAACATTTCGATTGCCGGTGGGTGCAGATTTCGACGCTTTTGTCGATCAAAACCGGCGGTTGTCCGGAGGACTGCGCCTACTGTCCGCAGAGCGCGCATTACTCCACCGGCGTGAAG
>JAGWSK010000241.1 GCA_028869355.1 Alphaproteobacteria bacterium
CATACGCACCAAATTTCGCCCGACTTCGGGCGTCACACTCCTCGTTGGATTGTGTTTGTTGTCACTTTTTCTTGCCGCTTGTGGGGGCTAATCTCCCCGTGAGGAACGCACTCACGGGGGGAACATGACAACCCGCTTTGCCCAAACCGCCACGGCTGCCATCGCGCTGCTGTTTCTCGCCGCCGGATCCGGCGCAGGCGCTGCCACGAAGGTGCCTGCTTTCGTTTCTGCAGCGGTGGCCGATTCACACCGGCCGCAAGCCGATACCCGCCGCGATGCCGATCGCAAGCCCGCCATCATGCTGTCTCTGTCGGGCATCAAGCGCGGCGATCGGGTTGCGGAACTGATTCCGGCGCAGGGCTACTCCACGCGGCTGCTGTCGGCGGCCGTCGGGCCGACGGGCCACGTCTATTCGATCAACCTCGCGACACTGAACCAGCGCATCAAGGACCAGATCAAACCGGTCACGGATGATCCGGCCTATGCCAATGTCACCGTGTTGGACGAGGACCTGACCAACCTGACCGTCCCCGAAAAAGTTGATCTGGTGTGGACGGCGCAGAACTATCACGATTTCAAGAACCCCGGCATGTTCTATGCGGACACCGAGGCGATGGATAAAGCCATCTTCGCCGCCCTGAAGCCCGGCGGGCTGTACGTGATCATCGACCATGTGGCAGCGCCGGGATCGGGCACGCGCGACACCGGCACGCTGCATCGCATCGACCCGGAGGTGGTGAAGAAGGAAGTGATGGAGGCGGGGTTCAAGCTGGTCAGCGAGAGCAGCGAACTCGGCAACCCGAATGATCCGCACACGGCGCGTGTACCGGGGCAGGGCAATATCGGCGACAAGTCCGACAAGTTCTTCATGAAGTTCCAGAAGCCGCGGTAAAGACGCTGTAAGGTGACGTCTTCGCAGGAATTCTCTATACTCGGCGCCGCTTTGAGCCGGGGAGAACGACGTGAAAAAATTGATCGGTGCTGCCGCCATTATCGGGGTAGCCGTTGCGGTTTTGCCGTTGCCCGGAGCAGCTCAGAATGCGCCGGTCACGGGGCCAAACAAGATCCTGAAGACGGCAAAGGTCGGCGGCGACGGTGGTTTCGATTACATCTTCGCCGATGTGGATGCGCGCCGCCTTTACACGCCGCGCAGCGGCGCCATGGGTCATTTGGCAGTCTGGAATCTCGATACGCTTGAACCCATCGGCGATATTGCGGGTGTGAGGTCCGGCGGCGCCGTTGTCGATCCCAAATCCCGTCATGGCTTTTCAACCACCAAACCTCTGACCATGTGGGATTCCAAGACGCTGCAGGTGATCAAGACCATCGACGTCGGCGGCCGCCCCGACGGCATCATGCTTGATCCTTACACAGAGCGAGTCTGGATTCTGAGCCATCAGCAGCCTTATGCGACCATCATCGATGCCAAAGACGGTACGGTCGTGAAAGCGATGGATGTCGGCGGCGGGCCGGAACAGGCGGTGAGCGACGGCAAAGGCACGATCTACATCAACATTTCCGACAAAGCGAATATCGCGGTCATTGATGCGAAAAGCATGGAGGTGAAGGCGCATTATGACATGAGCTCCCTGGGGCAGGGCGGAAGCGGCCTTGCGCTCGACAACAAAAATCACGTGCTGTTTGCCTATTATCGCATGCCGTCGCCCGTGGCGGTGGTCGTGAACGCGGAAACCGGCAAAGTCATCACGACTCTGCCGACCGGCGTCGGCGTGGACACGGTGGCCTTCAATCCCGGCACGATGGAGGCGATCAGCGCCGAAAACGGCGGCACCATGACCTTCATCAAGGAAAACAGCCCAACCAGTTTTTCGGTCGAGCAGACTTTGAAGACCATGCCGGTCGCAAAGACCCTGGCCCTCGACACAAAAACCGGCCACCTGCTGACGATGTCGGCGGAGTTTGCGCCGGCGCCTCCGGGCGCGCCGCCGGGCCCGGCTGGACGTCCTGCACGCGGCCCGATGGTGCCGGGCTCATTCAGCATTCTGATGGTGGGCCGTTAAATCATTTCGCGTGCTGCGGTTCCCGCGCCGTGGCAAACAGCTTGATCGTCTCGCGGTTGAACGCCGGAATGTCGTCGGGCTTGCGCCGGTGACCAGAGCGTCATGCGGATGACAGCGTTCCGGGAGATCGATTGACGTTCACGCCAGCAGAGCTGGGCGCGAGCCAGAGTGACCAGCCCGCGCCATTACCCGTTGCCCTGATGCGCGTTCGGCTAGCCGCCCGGAATCGGCAGAACCGGCATGACCTCGACGGATTCGCCCGGAAAAACCGAGAAATGCGGATGGTTCTCGAACATTTTGGCCGCGGCTTCGTGCGAACCCGCGCGGACAACCATATAGGCGCCCAGCTCATTGCTGACATCTGCGATGCCGGCCGGCGTGATCTTTTTGGTCTTGCCGAGCGGTCCGCCCATGGCGACGGTTGCAGAACCGTGCTTTTCCATCCAGGCCTTCCAGGCGCCGATGCCCTCTCGCTCCTTCGCCTTCCGTTCGCCTTCGGGAAGCGCCATCCACGCCTTCATGCGCGGGCTGGTTTTGCTGCCGAGAAAAACGGCGAGATACGTATCGTTGGTGCTCATGACATTTCCTTTCCTTCTGCGGTTTCGTGATGCCGCACCCCTAGTCGTGGACGGCCGGGCAAAATCGACATCGGCACAATATTTTTTGCAGGCGATATTTTTGTGACTGACCGCCGGCCCGGTCAAAAGTCGGGCTTGAGCGCGCGTGGGACGTCGGCGTCCTTCCCCGAATACCACTGGATGTTTTCGGCGCACGCATATTCGACCCAATCGGAGGGGCTTTCGCCGCCACTGCCATAGGTCATGGTCGCGGTCCACGGCGTCGTGAAGACAGTATTGTCTTCAACCGTGAATCGAAGCTGCAAATATTTGCCGTGCGAGTTTGGGTCGCGCATCCCGTCGGCAACATTGTGCTGCTTTGCATCGCGATCGAATCCGTCCTTTGCCGCCTGCGGATCAAGCAGCCGATAGCGTTCGATTACGTGCAGGGACGGAGTATGCGGCGTGCCGTACCAGTCGACCATGGAATACGGCCCGACCTTCAGGCCGACGGTATCGATAACCAGTGTGTCGCCTTCGTAGTGCCCCACGGAGTCGCCGTACCAGGTTGGCGTGACGTGCGCCGGATGAGTCTGGTTCAAGCGTACACGCCGGACCTGATGATCATATTCGTAGAGGATGGTGACCTCGTCCGGTGTTTGCACGAGTTCGGTTGGACCATTCGTAAAAAGGAAGGGCACGCCTTCGGGCCAACACTGATTGCGCGGATTGGGATCGCCGATGCCCTTCAACCCGAGCTCGCCGTGTTTTTTCACGACCGCCGCTGCTGCGGGCTTGAGGATCGGATTGGTGTAATCGCCATCCAGCTTGAGGATGTCGCCTGTGCCATTTGCGCGGCGCGACCGGTTGATCAGCGCGGTCGGACCCGACGGCAGCGGTTCGAACCCGGGAAGCGTATGCAGCCATTTGCCTGACAAATCCGGAATCGATCTGGCGCCGTCGCGTGACTGACCGGAAGCAGCGCCCGCGAATGTTCCCGCAACGATGAGGACCAAGAAGTTCCGCCACCGCAAACCCATGGCTCTGCTCCCCTGTTCAACTCTTCCGCTGTAAGCTCTCCCGTAAGGCTACACCTTCTGCGTGTGGCTGGGGAAGATGACAGATTCTCCGGGAGGCGAACATGGGCCAAGGAAGCGACAACTGGCCGGAACTCGATTTCACCTCATGGCGTGAGACGGCCAGCACTTTGCAGCTCTGGACCCAGATCGTCGGCAAGATCCGCCTCGCGCTCACGCCGTGGGTGAATCACAGTTGGCAGGTGCCGCTATATGTGACGAGCCGCGGACTGGGCACGTCGCCGATCCCGTGGGGCACGGAAATTTTCGAAATCGAATTTGATTTCCTGGCGCACCGGCTGAATCTGCAAACCAGCCTTGGCGAGCAAAGATCGCTCCCGCTGAAGTCCCAGACAGTGGCCGATTTCCATCGCGCCGTGATCGACCTGCTGAGGCAGTTGCACATCACTGTCCAGATCCATGAGATGCCGAACGAGATCAGCGATGCAATCCGTTTTCCGGATGACCGCACCCATTCGGCTTATGATGCCGCGGCCGCGCACAGATTCTGGCGTGCGTTGGTGCAGGCCGACCGCGTCCTGAAAATCTTCCGCAGCGCGTTTCTCGGCAAGGTGAGCCCCGTGCATTTTTTCTGGGGCAGCTTCGATCTTGCGGTCACCCGCTTTTCCGGGCGGCGTGCGCCCTTGCATCCCGGCGGCGTCCCAAATCTGCCGGATGCCGTGGCGCGCGAAGCCTATTCGCATGAAGTCAGCAGCGCAGGTTTCTGGCCCGGCAATGATCTGTTTCCCAAACCGGCATTCTATTCCTACGCCTACCCGGAACCGGACGGATTTGCCGATAGCGCGGTTTCGCCTGGCACATATTACGATCGCAATTTGCACGAATTCATTCTTCCGTATGACGCCGTCCGTTCGGCCGATGATCCGGATGCGCTGCTGCTGGATTTTCTGTTCAGCACCTATGAATCGGCGGCGGTGCGCGCAAGCTGGGATCGAGCTGCGCTCGAATGTGGGATTGGTAAACCCGGCCGCGTCCGCGCGATTTAGCGGGATACAGCCAAATTCGGTGAAAACTGCTACGCATATGCCGCTGACGGAGGGATGCCGATGGCGCTGAAAATCCTTGGGCTGATCGCATGCTGCTCGGCCGTTGCCGTCACGGCTTTTGCCACTGAGTCTGCGATACCGGATTTCTCCGGGCTGTGGGGCCGCGACTCGCTCAATCTCGAATCGCCCGAATCAGGTCCCGGACCGATCGTGAATCTGTCGCGCACGGCGGCGGGCATGATGGATATGAACAGGCTGGTCGGCGATTACAACAGTCCGATCCTGAAACCGGCAGCC
>JAGWSK010000242.1 GCA_028869355.1 Alphaproteobacteria bacterium
CGATGTGTCACGAAGGCAGGACAAACGGGCGTCATGAATTTGGGCAAACTCCTGCCCGCGCTTGGCGGATTCCTTTCCGGTGGCTTTGATGCGGCAACCACCGGGGCAGTTGCTGCCGCTGCCAAAAAATTCTTTGCCCGGATTGAAACAGCGCCGGCGTACTGAATCGGCGCCGGTCGGCCACGCGCATACATTTGCGGCCCCATCATTCCGCCGCTTCGCCGAGGCGTACGGGGCGGTTTCCCTCTCGTGCATTTCCGCTCACGCGATTTCATCGTCAGGGATTTCAGCGAGCTTTGCCAAATGCCGGAGCAATCCGAGTTTTAAAGGGGTGATTGCCGTGGATCGGCACTGAAAGCCGTGCAGTGCTGCCCTGTTTCCCATAAATATGGTGGCTGCCTTGCGCGCGCAGCGATTGCCAGCCGTGTCGCTCCAGCAGCCGAGCGACGTCCCGGCCGCCCGACTGCTTCACACCGCGATTTCCAACATGCGCCGTCTGGGATCAGGTTGCGGCTGAACTACCTGGATTTTGCATATTCCACGCACTATATGTATTTTCTGACGGAGTTCGCAATGGTGCCAAAAGACAGTGTGATTGCTTCAGCTGGCGAGTTGGTGCGCGAGTTTTCGCATTACAGCGATATCGCCCTGGCGAAACCTGTGGTGGTGACCAGGAATGGTCGCCCACGGAATGTTTTGATCTCCGTGAAAGAATATGAGCGCCTCAAGGAGCGCGATCAGATGGCGTTCCGCGCCGCTGACACCCCGGAGCGATTCCTGGCCGATATCGAGGCGTTGGCGAGCGGCAAGCGTTGAATCTGGTTTCTCCGGAACCGGGTTCCGTCATCCGCTATTGCTATCTTTGGGCTGACGAACACGGCCGCAACCGTGAAGAAGGACGGAAAGACCGGCCTGCCGTCGTTCTGGCAATCGCGGTTCGTACGCACGATGATCGTACCGAGGTTCTTATCCTTCCTGTAACCCACACCCCGCCAGCGGCGCCATCAGACGCGATAGCCATACCGCTTCAAGTCAAGCGGCGTCTCAAGCTGGATCAGGACGCATCGTGGATCGTCACAACCGAGGCCAATGCGTTTATTTGGCCGGGTCCCGATATACGCCCTGTCCCGAACCGCGATCCTACGACTGTCATATATGGAAGGATCCCGTCCGATTTGCTGCAGTCGGCCGCGCGTTCCTTTTTGGCAAACCGGGAGCGGCAACAGGCCCGCGTCGTTCCGCGCACCCGTTGACCCGCATCGTGTCGACGAGTGCTGTTGCCTCAAATTGCGGAAACTACTCCGCCGCTTCGCCGAGGCGTTCGGCGCGCTGCTGGCGATCCCACATCGCGGCATAGGTAGCACCGCGTGCGAGCAGAGCCGCATGTGTGCCGCGTTCGACAATCACTCCGTCGTCGAGCACCAGGATCTCGTCGGCATCCACCACCGTGGACAGGCGGTGGGCGATGATCAGGGTCGTGCGGCGCGCCGACAGTTCATGCAGGCTTGCCTGGATTTCGTGCTCCGTGTGTGAATCGAGCGAGCTCGTTGCTTCGTCGAAAATCAGGATATTCGGGTTCTTCAGGATCACACGCGCGATCGCCACGCGCTGCTTTTCCCCACCCGAAAGTTTCAATCCGCGTTCGCCAACCCGGGTCGCATAGCCATCCGGCAGTTTGGCGATGAAATCGCTCAATTGTGCCCGCCGCGCGGCATCTCTCACTTCCTCTTCCGATGCCTCGGGCCGGCCATAGGCAATGTTGTAATAAATGCTGTCGTTGAACAGCACGGTATCCTGGGGCACGACGCCCATGGCGGACCTGAGGCTCGCCTGCGTGACATCGCGCAGATTCTGCCCGTCAATCGTAATCGCGCCGGCTTTCGGATCGTAAAACCGGAACAACAGCCGTGCGATGGTCGACTTGCCTCCGCCGGTCGGTCCGACGATTGCGAGCGTCCGGCCGCCGGGAATCTCGAAGCTGATGCCGTTCAGAATTGGCCGGCGCGGGTCATAGGCAAAATCGACATGGCCGAACACGACGCGGCCTGGTCCGCGACTGAGCGCCGGCGCGCCCGGACGGTCCTCGATTTCCGATTGCTCAGCCAGCAATCCATACATCTGCTCGATGTCGGTGAAAGCCTGACGCAGAATGCGCCAGACCCAGGAAAGCATGTTCAGCGGCTGATAGAGCTGCAAAAGATAGGCGTTCACCATGATGAAGTCGCCGAGCGTCATGCGCCCGCTGGTTACGCCATAGGCCGCGAGCACCATGACCGCCACGATGCCAACCGACAAGATTCCCGATTGACCGATATTGAACAGCGACAGCGACCGCTGATTGGCAATCGCGGCGCGCACGTAATCCTGCTTCGCCTCATCAAAACGGTCGATCTCGTGCTGCTCGTTGCCGAAATATTTGACGGTTTCGAAATTCAGAAGGCTGTCGATTGCACGGGTATTGGCTTCGCGGTCCTGCGCATTCATCTCGCGCCGGTATTTCATCCGCCATGTTGTCGCCGCGGCGGTGTAGCCGGCATAGCCGATGATGACTACGAATGTCGCCCCCGCGAGGCCAAAGCCGAGGTAATGCCAGATCACTCCGGTGACGAGCACCAGCTCAAGGAAGATCGGCGCGATGTTGAACAGGAGATAGGTGAGGAGCGATTCGACTCCTTCAGTGCCGCGCTCGATTGCACGGGACAACCCCCCGGTCTGCCGGTCGAGGTGGAAACGAAGCGACAGCTCATGCAGATGATCGAGTACGTTCAGTGAGATCAGCCGCAGCGCGCGTTCCTGCACCTTGGCGAAAATCATGTCGCGCAGTTCGGTCGTCGCCGACGAGGCGACACGGATCACCCCATAGCCGAGGATCAGGATCAGCGGCACCGTGAGCACGGCGCCGGGATGGGCGGTCAGGGCGTCAACGATCCGCTTATAGACGATCGGCAGAAGGACATTGACCAGTTTGGCAACGAAGATCAGCGCGACAGCCGAGACGACCCTGAGCTTGAGCTCAACCTTGCCTTTGGGCCACAGCAGCGGCAGGACGCGGCCGACCACGGCCAGCTGGTCCCTCCAGCCGAGCCCCGGTTCGCGTCTCTGATCCGGTTTTCGGGGTAGAGACCAACGGATTTGCATGGCCCTTATATCGGCCGACCGGCTGCGGCACTCAAGCTGAGGAGCGAGAAAATTGGAGCGAGAAACGAAAGGCTCTCGCTTCTCGATCCTCGTTTCTCGCTTCTTTTCTCGCTAAACTCGACGTGAGAATGTCGGAAGGCCGGGTGTTCCGGCTATTGACGCGCCGCGCCCGGCTTGGATATACACGCGCACCTTCGCGACAGGCTGTCGGTCGCAAACCGAAACGCTGTCTGAAGCCAGTGTAGACACGGATCAAGCGCGATCCGGGGCAGAACGCGCCCGGATCCTACGCGTGTTACGGGCGGCCAAGTGGCTGTCCACCCTTGTTTTTGTTTGGACGATGGAAATCGCAAATGCCGACAGTCAACCAGTTGATCAGAAGTCCCCGCGGGGAAAAGCCGAGGCGCAACAAGGTTCCGGCACTGACCAACTGTCCGCAGAAACGCGGCGTGTGCACGCGTGTCTATACGACCACGCCGAAAAAGCCAAACTCGGCATTGCGCAAAGTCGCCAAAGTGCGCCTGACCAATGGCTATGAAGTGGTGAGCTACATCCCGGGCGAGGGTCACAATCTGCAGGAACATTCGGTGGTTCTGATCCGCGGCGGCCGCGTCAAGGACCTGCCGGGCGTGCGGTACCACATCCTGCGCGGCGTACTCGACACCCAGGGCGTCAAGGATCGAAAACAGCGCCGCTCGGTTTACGGCGCCAAGCGGCCAAAGTGACCATCGCCCGGGGGCGATGGTCATCCCGGGCAAGGCGAGGCCGAGACCCGGGATCGAGTGCCCAAAGGCTGAAAGTCATCCCGGCCCCAGCCAAGCTGATAGCCGGGATCCAGTGAACTGAAGGAACGAGGATTTACTCATGTCCCGGCGGCACCGTGCAGAAAAACGCGAGGTTATTCCCGACGCCAAATTTGGCGATGTCATCCTCGCGAAATTCATGAACAGCCTGATGTATGAGGGCAAGAAGTCGGTCGCCGAGGGCATTATTTACGGCGCCTTCGACACCATCCAGGCCAAGACCAAACAGGATCCGCTCAAC
>JAGWSK010000243.1 GCA_028869355.1 Alphaproteobacteria bacterium
ATGCAGCCAGGTAGCCATAGCGCGGCAAAGGACTGGCTAAATCCGACAGCCCGTGATAGGTTACATGTAACCAAGTCGGAGTATTGTCATGGCATCGGCTTCGAACTCCAAGCCCTCCCGCACGAAGGTGCGGCAACATCGCGAGCGGCTGCGTGCGCAGGGCCTCCGCCCGATCCAGATTTGGGTGCCGGATGTGCGCGCGCCGTCCTTCCGGTCGGAGGCGCATCGCCAGTCGTTGGCGGTGGCCACAAGCGCGCATGCCCATGAGGATCAGGCGTTCATCGACGCGGTATCGGATTGGGGCGATGAATGAAGCGTGGCGACATCTGGACCGTCGCCGGCGGCGAGGGCTACGCCGGCAAGCCACGCCCCGTCGTCATTGTTCAGGACGATAGCTTCGACGCGACCGACTCGATCACGATCTGTGCCTTCACGACTGATGAGACCGAAGCGCCCCTGTTCCGCCTGCCGGTCGAGCCGAACGAGCGCAACGGCCTGCGAGCGGCATGTCGCTTGATGGTGGACAAGATTACTACCGTCCCAAAGGCCAAAGTCGGCGCTCGTGTCGGTAGGTTGGACGACGAAGATATTCTACGGCTCAATCAGGCCGTGTTGGTGTTCCTTGGGCTGGCAGTCTCGCCGAGAAGCAAGCAGGGGGCGTGACGAGCAATGGCGTCCAGCGTGCCTGCGGTTAGAAATGGGACGTTCAGCTTGTCATCGCCGCGCTGAACAAGCGCGCCGCCGAGACAGACTTGCGCCTGAAGCGGCTCTATGAAGCGATCGAGGCTGGCATCGCCGATCTCAACGATCTGCTTCAGACGCTGACCGCCGCGGCCGGCGTAAAATCGGCTACGCCCGGCGTTCGCAGTTCTGTTCTGAACTGGCGGATGGGGAGGGATTCGAACCCCCGGGAGGCGTGAACCTCCGCCGGTTTTCAAGACCGGTGCTTTCAACCACTCAGCCACCCATCCGGGTTCGGATGCATTAGCTCAGGCGGTTTGAGTTGTCGAACAAGTGCAATGGGAAGTGCCCCGGGCTCAAATGCGGTCGATCAAGCCGGCATCGTCGTTCGCGACATTTCCGACGCGTTTGCCGACCGGCCAGCATTCCATGCGCTCAGGGTCGAATGGCTTGAGCAGAGATTTCAACCGGTCGGGCGAAACCAATTGTTCGCCGAGCCACATCGGCCAGCTTTCGGGCGCAAGCATCACCGGCATGCGATCATGCAGCGGCGCAATCAGAGAATTGGGGGCGCAAGTGATAATCGCGAATGTTTCGAGTCGTGGCCCCTCACGCGGTATCCACCCTTCATAGACTCCGGCAAAGGCGAATGGCGCCCGATCCTTTGTCGCAATGAACCAGGGTTGCTTTTCCTTGGTTGAGACTTTTTTCCACTCGTAGAAACCATCCGCAACGACCAGACAACGGCGGTGCAGGAACGGCGACCGGAAAGGCGGCTTCTCCGCAATGGTTTCAGCGCGCGCATTGATCAGTTTCGCCGCGTCCGCGGTGTTCTTCGCGGTGAACGGGACCATGCCCCATTTCAGGAGCATCGCTTCGCGCTTGCCGTCCTTACGCCTGATAACCGGCACTGCGTCGGTTGGCGCAATATTATAGCGTGGGCGAAAATTCGACGGCGGCGGTGAACTGTCGGTCAGGCCATAAAGCGCATGAAGTTCGCTCCACGAATAGCGATTGGTGAACCGTCCGCACACCGCTGGCCCAAAGCCCCCTCCAAACCCGTGGCACAGCCTAGCACAAATCGTGCTGCGCTGATGAAAAGAGCACAGCCGCAGGTTTAGCCGGGATTGTGAATTGGTGTATGTTCGATGCCATCCGTCCGGCCCATTCACGCATGAGGGGATCATGAAAATGAAGCAACCGGCCTGCGCCGCCATGCTGGGCGCAAGCGCCATCGCGCTGATTTCCGCGTTGACCATACCGTCAGCGCCCGCCGTCGCAGCCGCGGCACAAATCCGCATCGATGCCGATGATATCGGCGGCACGGTGACCGGCGCGAACGGCCCCGAAGCGGGCGTGTGGGTGATCGCCGAAACCCGCGACCTTCCGACCAAATACGTGAAAATTGTGGTCACCGACGACGCCGGACGCTATGTGATTCCGGACCTCCCGAAGGCCACTTACGATATCTGGGTGCGCGGTTACGGTTTGGTGGATTCGCCCAAGGTGAAATCGCAACCCGGCAAAATGCTCGACCTCAAAGCCGTTCCGGCGCCGAGCCGAGCGGCGGCGGCGGCCTATTATCCCGGCATTTATTGGTATTCGATGTTGCATATCCCGGACGTCAAACTGTTCCCCGGGACCGGGCCGCAGGGCAACGGCATGCCGATCACCCTGAAAGATCAGGGCCAGTGGCTGCGCTATGCGAAAACCGATGGCTGTATCCATTGTCATCAATTGGGTGATCTCGCCACCCGCACGATTCCGGCGCAGCTCGGCCACTTCAATACCGGCGCGGAAGCGTGGGAGCGGCGCATTCAGTCCGGCCAGGCCGGCCGCGGCATGGTCGATGCCATCGGGCTATTTGACACCGGCCGCCAGCTGCAATTGCTCGGCGACTGGACCGACCGCGTTGCCAAAGGCGATCTGCCGAAGAGTGACCCGGCCCGCCCGAGCGGAATCGAACGCAACATCGTCGTCACCGAATGGGACTGGAACACGCCCACGGCATATGTTCATGACGGCATTTCCACCGACAAACGCAATCCGCATGTCAATGCCAATGGGTTGATCTATGGTTCGACCGAGGCCAGCACCGAATATCTTCCGTGGGTCGATCCGGTTCACAATAAAAGCGGCGTGCTGAAGACGACTTATCGCGACGCCAATACGCCGACCACGAAAACCGATCCCAGCCTGGCGCCATCGCCTTACTGGGGCGATGAGCCGATCTGGGACACGCATACCAATGTCCACAACCCGATGTTCGACGAGAAAGGCCGGCTGTGGCTGACGGCGCGCATCCGCGCGAACAATACCCAGCCCGCATTCTGCAAGGCCGGTTCGAACCATCCCTCCGCCAAAGCCTATCCAAAGAATACGTCCAACCGCCAGACGGAGGTGTTTGATCCCAAAACCGGCAAGATCACGATGATCGATCTTTGCTTCAATACGCATCACCTGAATTTCGACGACAATGATGTGCTGTGGTTCAGTGCCGGCGGTCCATATGATGTCATCGGTTGGCTGGATGTGAAGAAATGGGATGCGACCCATGATGACGCCGCGAGCCAGGGCTGGTCACCTTTCGTGATCGACACCAACGGCAATGGCAAACGCGACGACGGATGGACTGGAATCAATCAGCCGCTTGATCCCGCCAAAGACAAGCAGATCATGGGTGCGCCTTACGGCATCAACACCGCCCCCGACGGCAGCGTTTATGGCTCCATTCTCGGCTTTCCGGGAGGCGTGATCCGCTTTGATCCCAAAACCCAACTCAGCGAATATTACGAGGTGCCGTACAAGAATCCGAAGAACCCGATGTCCGGCTTTTCACCGCGCGGCATGGGCATTTCCAGCGACGGCGTGGTGTGGCTGGCGTTGGCCAGCGGCCATGCGGCGAGCTTCGACCGGCGCCTGTGCAAGGGCCCGTTGAACGGACCGCGCGCGGCCGATGCACAGAATGTCTGCCCCGAGGGCTGGAAGCTTTATCCGTTGCCCGGACCGGCATTTGAAAACCTGCCGGCGGGCACAATTGGTGGGACGGCGGAAGCGCCCTACGCCATGTGGGTGGACCAGCAGGATACGCTTGGCTTTGGCAAGAACACGCCGATTGCAACCGCCAGCCAGTCGGACGCGCTTGAAGCTCTGGTGAACGGCAAGTGGATCGTGATGCGCGTGCCCTATCCGATGAGCTATTACGCCAAGGGCATGGACGGCCGCATCGACGACGCGAGCGCAAGCTGGAAAGGCAGAGGCCTGTTCTCAACTTATTCCGAACGTGCCCCGACACATATCGAAGGCGGCAAGGGACAGACCAGCAAGGTGGTGCATTTCCAGATTCGCCCGAATCCGCTCGCGAGCTGAAGTCCGCTTGGGGCGGCTTGTGGTCACAACACACCCCTCACCCGGCGCGCCAAAACGCGCTTGCGACAAACGGAAGCGCGGGCGCGCCGCCCTGTCCCTCAGGGGGAGCCGAAAGCCGCACGTAAGCCGGCATCATGTTTCACGCCACGAAGCTTATGTCAGCGGCGATTTGCCGGCTCATGCGGCGCTGGAGTAACAGGTTTACCGAGACATGGTTCTTCGTGCGCGAGTGCCGCAAATGAGTGAGGCGGAGTTGCAGCAGGGCCAGGGCGAAGACGCGAAGATCGAAACCGAAACGGAACTCTCATCGCTCCGGGATTTGGCCACACGTGGCTATGGCGCCGCGAAAGCCGCGCTCGCCGAACGGCTCCTGACCCGGCAGCCTTATAGTCTCGATGAAGGTGTGTCATGGGCGCTATCCGGCGCGCGCGACGGAAACGGTGATGCGGCACATCTGGCGGCCCTGCTCACAGCCTGGGGACTGGGCGTCGCCCAGGATTGGGGAAAAGCGCTGGACCTCCTCACCATCGCGGCAAAGGCGGGACGCACGGATGATTCGCGGGTACTCGCCGGCCTCGCGGGTTACTGGCAACTGGCGCGCAGTATCGAAGCCGGCGAAAAACTGACGGACAGTCAGTGCACGGCGCTGCGCGATCGTATCCGGATGGACGAGCTGTCGCGTATTCCACCCGGCCGCTATGTTTCA
>JAGWSK010000244.1 GCA_028869355.1 Alphaproteobacteria bacterium
CGGTCCAGCAGGCCTGCCACTTTTGGAGACGAAAGCGAGTCGGTCATTGCCGCTAAAAAAGCCCGGCAGCTCTGTCTCGAAGTGAATTTTCGCGACAGAGCTGTTGCACCGGAGTCTGAAAAGTCAGGGTGTGACGGGTTTGGCGGCAACCGGCCCTGGTCCGGATCCCGGCATCGGCCCTGTGCCGGCCGGTCCGAGAGACGAACGGGACGGAGGCGTCGCCCCCCCGGGACGCGTGGATTTTGGCATCGGCGGTGTCGCCTCCGGAGCGTCCGCCAGCGGGTTGTCGGTATGCCGGCAGTTGCCCTCGAAAAAGGCGCCGTTTTCGACCGCCAGCGATTCGTGCAGGACATTTCCCTCGACATGGCAGGTGGCGCAAAGCTGAACCCTGCGTGCGCGGATGCTGCCCTCAACGCGGCCGCGGACGACGGCTTCCTCGGCGTAAATATCGCCCATGATGATTGCCTTCTCGCCGATCACCAGCCCCGCAGCACGGATATCACCATCGATCTTGCCTTCGACCTGAACGTCACCGGCGGAGATCAAAGTGCCTTTGACGATCAGTTCGGCACTGATGACGGATGGCGTTTCGCTGGCCCTGGCCCGCTTTGGAGGCGGCACCGGCTGCGCCGGCGGAGGAGGGGTGGTTTCCGATTCCTTGGTTTTAGAAAACATACGATTTGCCCTTATCTCGCTGCTTCAAAGATGGACGACGAAAGCGTTTAGCACATTTCGGCAGGCGATTCTGCCTCGGCCAGCGCGCTGCATAGCATTTTTCCATTGCAGCGAGTCAGCTAACAGAATCATCTTCCTCATGAGTTAAAGCGGGCGTCATCGGTCAGCCCGGCCCATCCAGTCGTGGACAAAGTTACGTTTAATTGCCCTGCGTCGTTCCGGGTTTCAGCGCTTTCACTGCACCCAGGACGTCCGCGGAATGGCCCGGAACCTTTACCTTTCGCCAGACCTGCCGAATTTCACCTTTCCCGTCGATCAAAAAGGTGGCGCGTTCCATTCCCATGTAACGGCGGCCATACATGCTTTTTTCGACCCAGACGCCATAGGCGTCCGCCGTCTTTGTGTCTTCGTCAGCGGCGAGATCGAAAGCCAGCTCATATTTCGCCTTGAATCTGTCGTGTGATGCCACGCTGTCCTTCGAAACACCGATGACCACTGCTCCGGCCCTGGCAAAGGCTTTGGCATCCTTGCTGAAGGCAAGAGCCTCAGCCGTGCAGCCCGACGTATCGTCTTTCGGGTAGAAATACAGCACCACCGGTTTGCCCTTGAGGCGGGAAAGCGCAACCCGGCGCCCGCCATCGGCAGGCAAATCGAAATCCGGCGCGCGATCACCCGGTTTGAGTTCTTTGCTGGCCATAAGATTTTACTCGCATTTGTCAGGTTATCGACATTAGGCGATCCGGCCCGGACGCGCTAAGACTAGCCGGTTGGCGTTCGGGTGAATCGGACCGCGTGCCTGGTCCGTGTATGGGGTAGGCATAGCATGCTGCTTAGGCATGTCCAGCGCGCGACTCTGATCGTGACGGCGATCATTGCGGCGGTGCTGTTCTTTGCCGCCGGCGCCGCGTTGCGTCTGACCATGGGCCCGATCTCGCTCGGTGCGTTCTCCCAACCGATCGCCGATGCGCTGAACCGTTCCCTCACCGGCGCTGTCATCCACTTCGATGAAGCGGTTCTCGAATGGTCGCGCGCCGACAGCCGTATCAATCTGATTGTGCTCGGCACGAAGATTTTCGACCGCGACGGCCATATTATTGCGCAAGCCCCCAAAGCCGATCTCAATCTGGATGCGCTCGCTCTGCTGTCGGGGCGGTTGCGGTTGAAGAGTTTCGGTCTTGTTGGCCTGCAGCTTACCGGTGTTCGCACGCTGGATGGCGCAATCCGGCTTGGCTTTGGCCGCGATCAGAATCAAGCGAATTTCCTCGACACCTTGCGCGAGTTGCTGAAGTCGAGCGCAGGAAGTGCCGCCGCGCTCGATACACTCTCGCTCCAGCATGCGCGCGTAGCCTTTCTCGACCAGCCGACAGGGCTTTTCATTGTTTTGCCCGACGCGAGTTTGTCACTCGCGGCCCGGAAAACCGGTTTTGACGCTTCGCTGCGGGCGGCGGCGGAAATCTCCGGATCACCGTTTCGTATCGATGCGCATGCCAGCTTGCGCGACGACGGCATGCCGCTCAGCGCCAACATAAAGCTCGCCGGTTTCGCCCTGCATTCGCTGACCGAAAACAATTCTCATTTTGCCGCTCTCAAGCCTTACAATCTGACGACGGATCTTACGGCGGACATTTCCTTTGCCGGCAACGGCGCACCGGCGGCAGCAAACTTCCGCGCAAGCGGTACTGGCACTGTGGATTTGGCGGCGATGGGCGGTGATTTGCGCCTGTCGCGATTTGTGGTCGAGGGCCGCGTTGATCCGCAAAGCCATCACGCCGAGGCAGAAAACATCAGGGTTGACGGTTCGTTGCACGCGCAAGCGGCGGTCAGCGTTGATTGGGACGATTCAGGGCTTTCCCAATTGACCGGTGATGTGGACGCCGGTGGAATTAAGCTCAATCTGCCAAAAATCTATTCGCATCCGGTGCCGTTCTCCCATCTCGCATTTCACGCCAGTTACAATCGCGACGACCATTTGGTGAGTTGGGAGAACGGCGTTTTCGAGTCGGGCCCGATCTCGGGCAACTTGCGCGGTTCGGCTGTTGTTGATCCTTCGGGTGTTCAGGATGTGCAGTTGTCGGGCACCATCGCACCGGTGATGCTTACCGACCTCATGACTTACTGGCCCGACGGAATTGCTGCCGGCGCCCGCGACTGGATCGTCGCGAATATATCAGAGGGCAATGTTGGGCCGCTGCAAATCAATGCGGCGCTGCCGGCAGGCGTAGTCGATCTGCCTGCGCTCCCGGATTCCGCACTGACGGTGACTTTTCCGTTCCATGGTCTGACCACGCAATATGTTGACGGCATGACGCCGATCACGCGCGCCGAGGGCGAGGCCACTCTCACTGGCGACAATTTTCATGCCGTGGTCAATCGCGGTTCGATCGGCCCGCTGGCGCTCTCGCGCGGTGAAATCAACATTCCGGAGCTGCATATTTCAGGGACCACCGCCCGCATCATTGCGCATGCCGAAGGCAGCACTGCCGATGTGTTACGGCTCATCGATGAGAAGCCGTTGGAGTATCCGAAACGGTTTGGGATTGTCCCCGCGGCGGTGGACGGGAGGTCGGCCGTCGATCTCGATTTTCAGTTGCCTCTGCTGAAGGATTTGTCGTGGGACCAGGTCCGGTTCCAGGTCAAAGCCAGTTCGACACAGCTCGCACTGCCGATCGCAGAACGCCGGCTCGAAGGCGCCAATGTAGAATTTGTCGTTAATCCGTCATCGCTCACGGCGACCGGACGGGGCCGCTATGCCGCCGTGCCGGTGAACTTCACCTGGAACGAGGATTTTGCCGCCTCGGCCAAATCGACACGCCTGGACGTCACCGGAACCGCCGATGACGCCGGGCGCTCGCGACTTGGCGTCACCACACCGCCCTGGATCACCGGCCCGATGCCGTTTGCACTCACGCTGACCGGTCAGCATTTCCATTTCACGGACGGCATGGTGAAAGCGGATCTGACCAAGGTGGAAGCTGAGTTTCCCGGCCTCGCAACCGGCAAGCCGGCAGGCGTCGCGGCGAGCGGAACGGCGCAGTTGAGTTTTGATAATGGCGTGGTGTCGATGCCGGACTTTGCCGCCGCCAGCAATGACCTCCATATCCACGGGTCGTTGATGATGGCGGAGGGCGGAAGGATGCGCAGTCTCGCGCTGTCGGACTTCCACTCCGGCTCCGATGATTTTGCCATGACCCTGATTCCGTCCGGGCGCGGCTATGCCGTCACAATTCAGGGCCAGAGTCTCGATGTGCGCCACCTCACGGGGTTGGACCCGCCCGCCACGCCACCCGCCGATCGTGGCGCGACAACGGTTGAGAACCCGATATCGGTGACCGCACAGGTCCAGCAGCTTGTCATCAGCAATCGCGCGAGTTTGCGCAATGTTGCCATGTCGATTGCGATTGGCCCGAGTGACCGGCTGAACGCTTTTGATTTGCAGGCGGACGGTCCCGGTGTGAGCAAGCTGAACGGGCACATGTCTGTGGTGAAAGGCATCCGCACTCTCGACCTGGAATCCGACAATGCCGGGGCGCTGGTCGACACCGTGATGAATTTCCCAAGCATCCGCGGCGGCAAGATGAGCGCGAAGATTGTGTTTCCGGAGCCAAGTCTATTGCCGCGCCGGAATCCCGGGCCGCTCTCCGACTATGAAGGCTCAATGACATTTTCCAATGTCTTGCTCACCGATCAGCCGTTCATCGCCCGGCTGCTTGCGGCCGGCAGTCTCGACGGCCCGCTCCGGTTGCTGCAGGGCGAGGGAATTTCGCTCACCAAGGTTACGCTGCCATTCCGCGCCCGCGGGCGGAGGATCGACATTGCAGATGGACGCGCATCGGGTGACGCGATCGGCGGCACTTTTACCGGCAATTACGACCGCGATTCAAAGAAGGTCGATATATCCGGAACACTGGTTCCGGTCTTTGGACTGAACAGCGTACTGGGCTCCCTCCCGGTCGTGGGTGACCTTCTGGTTTCGAAACAGGGCGAGGGTATTCTTGGCCTGACCTATGAAATGAAGGGCAATATTGGCGAGCCGTCGATCACGGTGAATCCCTTGTCCATGCTGACACCGGGTATTCTCCGGCGCATCTTCGAATTTGGTCCGTCCCGCGCAGGCGAGACCGCATCTGCATCCCAGCCCCAGGAATAGAAGCAGCTAGTGAAATAGCGGCTACTTTTTCGGCTTTACGAGCACAATCTTTCGTTTGCCAAGCTGAACCTTGAACGCGCCCAATTTCGGATCGACATCGGTCCACTTAACGATCTCACTTGGATCACGAACGATTCGATCGTTGATCCTGATTGCACCTTCAGCAATTTTTCTCCGCGCCTCGGAATTTGATGACACTAACTGCGACGCGAAGACTATGGCCGTATTTGATCGCCCCCTTTTCCAATCCTCACGCGGACCCTGATCGATATAGAAGGTGGGCAATCCCTCGGCGAGCACGCCTTCCTCAAAGGTCCGCCGCGCGGTCTCGAATGCTTCTTCGGCTGCCATGCGTCCGTGGCACAGGGCAGTGGCTTCGGTGGCGAGAATTTTCTTCGCCTCGTTCAGCTCGGCACCCTGCAGATTTTCGAGTCGTTGTATCTCGAATTCGGGTAAGTCGGTGA
>JAGWSK010000245.1 GCA_028869355.1 Alphaproteobacteria bacterium
ACCGTGGCGAGCGCTTTTCAGGAAGTCGATTGGGTGACGATTTTTTTCTTCATCGGTGTTTTTGTCCTGGTCGGTGCCGTCGCCCGGGCGGGTCTGCTGGATTATCTCGGTGCCCGGCTGGTGGCGTTCACGCATGGCAACGTCAGGAGCACAGCGCTTGTGCTGCTTTGGGCCGGCGCAATCCTGTCGGCACTGATCGACAACATTCCATTCGTGATCACGATGATTCCGCTGGTCAAAGCAATTGCACCATCGCTCGGGGGAAGCGCCGCCGTGCTTCCGATCTGGTGGGCGCTGGCGCTCGGCGCCTGTCTCGGCGGCAACGGGACACTGATCGGTTCGGCGGCCAATCTTACGGTGGCGGGAATCGCCGAGCGCAGCGGCGTCACGATGGACTTATGGCGCTACAACAAACTCGCATTTCCCTTGATGCTGGTCAGCATCGTCCTATGTCATATCTATGTGGTTTGGCGGTTCTTCTGAGATGAGACGATGGACGGCACCTGCCGTGATACTGGCGTTGGTGCTTTCGGGTTGCGCGGAGTCCGGATCGGGCGCGGACAAATCACCCTTCTATAGAGAAGGGTTTGATGATGGCTGCGCGACTGGGAGTGCCCAGGGCACGCCGGGACAAACAAAACCGGTCCGCGACCAGGCGCTATTCGACCACGACAAGGATTATCACGCCGGATGGATATCTGGACTCGCGCAATGCCGGATGCCGGCGCCGCAAACACCTTTAACGAAATAGACTCGGCTGGTGCTTACGCGGCTTTGCGCTTGGTGAAACGACCATAAAAAGTCTCACCCGTTTTGGTCATGTCGCGCAGCAGACGGTTGGGCCGAAAGCGCTCGCCGTATTTTTTTGTCAGCGTCTCGCACTGGGCGACAAACGCCGCCGCTCCCATCGCATCGATCATGGATAACGGCCCGCCGGTGAAGGGCGCAAAGCCCCAGCCGAGAATGGCGCCAACATCGCCATCCCTGGGATCGGTGATGACATTTTCCTCGTAGCAGCGCGCGGCTTCCAGCGCCTGAATGGTGATCAGCCTCCGGATGATTTCATGGACATCATCATCGCTGCGCCACTTACCCGAAGCGTAAGACAACAGTCCCGGCCACAACCGGGCGCGCTTGCCGCGATTGTCGTAATCATAAAAGCCTTTTCCCGCTTTTGTGCCGGGCCGGCCGCTTTTCTCGACAATCCAGGCCATGATGTCTTCGGGCGGACTCGGGCGGTCGCTGTGTGTGACTTCCTTGCGCGACGCGCGCTCGATCTTCAGCGCAGTGTCGACGCCAACCGAATCGAGCACTTCGAGCGGTCCCATGGGCATGCCCGCCATCCGTCCGGCATTTTCAATCAGCGGCGGCGTGATCCCTTCCGCAAACATTGTCAGCCCTTCGAGCGTGTAGGTGCTGAAGCAGCGCGACGTGTAAAAACCGCGGGAGTCGTTCACAACGATGGGAGTTTTGCGGATCTTGCCGGCATAGTCGATCGCGGTTGCGAGCGCGCGGTCATTGGTGAGCTTGCCGACGATGATTTCGACCAATCCCATGCGGTCCA
Organism: Alphaproteobacteria bacterium; assembly: GCA_028869355.1. GTDB lineage: Bacteria > Pseudomonadota > Alphaproteobacteria > Micropepsales > Micropepsaceae > CAIYRG01. The sequence goes on from JAGWSK010000245.1 coordinate 1,565, forward strand.
CCGGCGAAAAGAAATGGATGCCGACGAAATTCTCCGGCCGTTTGCTCGACTGCGCGAGACCGGTGATGGGCAGCGTCGAAGTATTGGAGCCGAAGATGGTCGTCTCCGGGATCACGGCATCGGTTTTTGCGGTGGCTTCGGCTTTCACCTTCCGGTCCTCGAATACCGCTTCGACGACGAGATCGACATCGCGCAATTTCGCGAAAACCGTTTCCGGATGAATCCGCGCCAACGTCTCCTCCTTGCGGGCAGGCGTCGAACGCCCGCGCGAAATTTCGCGGTCGAACAGCTTCACGGAGTGGTTTTTTCCGGCCTCCGCCCGGTCCGCAGTGGTGTCGATCAGCGTCACATCGATTCCCGCCAGCGCCGAAACATAGGCGATGCCCGCACCCATGACGCCTGCGCCGAGAATTCCCAGACGCTTGACTTCGGTGCGCGCGACTTCCTTTGGCCGCCGCGCGCCTTTGCCCAGTTCCTGCATCGAATGGAACAGGGTGCGGATCATCGCCTTGCTGTTGTCCGACAGCAGCGCGCGGGTGAAATAGCGCGCTTCGATCTTCAAGCCGGTGTCGATATCGACCAGCAGTCCTTCATAAACAGCGGACATGACGAAGCGCTGCGCGGGGTAATTGTCATAGGTCCGGCTGCGCAGCATCGCGTTGCCGACGGTGAACACCTGCGCGCCCGACTTCGAAAACGGCCCGCCTCCGGGAATCCGGAAATCGGATTTATCCCACGGTGCCTGCGGTTTCGGATTGGCCGCGATCCACGCCTTTGCGGCACTGATCAGTTCTGCCGCGGGAACGGTCTGCTGCACGATGCCCATGCCGAGTGCCGATGCTGCGTCGATGCGCCGCGATTCGAGCATCAGCGGCAGCGCGTTCATCGCGCCGATCATGCGCGGCAGTCGCTGCGTGCCACCGGCGCCGGGAATCAGTCCAATCTGCGCCTCCGGAAAGCCGACCCGCCCCGAACCACCCTGAGCCATGATGCGGTGATGGCAGGCGAGCGTGAGTTCGAGTCCGCCGCCCAGCGCCGTTCCATTGATGGCGGCAACGATTGGCTTGCCGCAGGTCTCGAATTTCCGGAATACGCGATGAATTCCCATCATCGCTTCAAATACGGCTTTTGCCGCGTCGTCCTTGCCCACTCCGGCAATGCCCGCCATCTCGTCGAGATCGGCCCCGGCGCAAAAATTCCCCTGCTTGGTGCTGGTGATGATCAGGCCCTTGACCGATGTGTCGCCAGCGATTCGGTCTATCACCTGTCCCAGTTCCGCAACCGCGGCCATGGACAACAAATTCACCGGCTTGCCCGGCGTATCAAATGTCAGCGTGACAATGCCGTCGCCGCCCTGTTCCCATTTGAATTGCGCGAGGTCCATGTCACAGCCTTTCAATGATGGTGGCCGTACCCATGCCGGCGCCGATGCACAATGTGATCAGCGCGGTGGACTTGCCGCTGCGCTCGAGCTCGTCGAGCGCGGTGCCGAGCAGCATCGCGCCCGTCGCGCCCAGAGGATGGCCCATCGCAATTGCGCCACCATTGATGTTGACGTTCTCCGGCGTGAGTTTCATCACCTTGAGGTAGCGCAGCACCACCGAAGCAAAGGCTTCATTGATTTCGAACAGATCGAGGTCTTTGGTCTGCATGCGCGCGCGAGCGAGCACTTTTTGGCTCACTTCGGCAGGGGCGGTCAGCATGATCGCGGGTTCCGAACCGATCGACGCAAAGGCGCGGACGCGCGCCCGCGGCTTCAATCCCAGCGCGTCGCCTTTTTCCTTCGATCCCATCAGCACGGCGGCGGCGCCATCGACAATGCCGGAAGAGTTCCCGGCATGGTGGACGTGATTGATCGCTTCCACTTGCGGATAGCGCTGGATGGCGACCGAATCGAATCCGAACGCACCCATTTCCGCAAAGGACGGCTTTAGCCCGCCCAAACTCTGCATTGTGGTTTCGGGCCGCATATGCTCATCGCGCGAGAGGATGGTCTGGCCGAGCGCATCCTTCACCGGAACTACCGATTTCGCGAAACGGCCCGCCTTCCATGCATCCGCCGCGCGCTTTTGGCTCTGCACCGCATAAGCATCCACATCGTCGCGCGAGAAGCCGTCGAGAGTGGCGATCAGATCGGCTGAAATGCCCTGGGGCACGAAATAGGCAGGAATGGCAATCGAAGGGTCCTCCGGCCAGGCACCGCCGGATGAGCCGATGGGAACACGGCTCATCGCTTCCACGCCGCCGCCAATCGCGAGCTGGTTTTGACCGGACATGATGCCGCCCGCGGCGAGATTGCATGCGTCCAGGCCGCTGGCGCAGAAGCGGTTGATCTGCATGCCGGGAACATTTTGCGCGTAACCCGCCTTGAGCACCGCGGCGCGGGCAATGTCGGCGCCCTCTTCGCCCACCGGATCGACGCAACCGAGAATGACGTCGTCGAGTTCGGCTGTATCGAGGCCGTTGCGGTCACGGATCGCTTGCAGCGCCTGCGTTGCAAGTTCGACGGCGGTGACCTCATGCAGCGAGCCGTCTTTTTTGCCCCGGCCACGCGGCGTGCGCACGGCATCATAAATGAAGCAGTCAGTCATGCGTTTGATCCTCTGCCGCTACGCGAGCACAAGCGGCCCTCGCACGTCGCCGTGCGAGGGCTCGCGCCCATGCGTTGCTCCGGCCAGTCGGGTTACCTCACCCGGCGCGCTGGTAATTCTGCAAAGCAAAGTCCCAGTTTAGCAGCTTTTCCGCAACCGCTTTCAGGAAATCCGGCCGGCGATTCTGATAGTCGAGGTAATAGGCGTGTTCCCAGACATCAATGGTCAGGATGCATCTTTTGCCATGCACCATGGGCGTATCGGCATTGCCGGTTTTCTCGATTTTCAGCTTGGTGCCCTCGGCAATCAGCCAAACCCAGCCGCTGCCGAATTGCGCCCCACCCGCCTCAGCGAATTGCTTTTTGAAATTGTCCAGGCTGTCGAAATCCCGATCAATGTCTGCCTTGAGTTTTCCGGACGGTGCGCCGCCCTTCGGCGCCAGACATGCCCAGAAAAACGTGTGGTTCCAGGCCTGCGCCGCATTGTTGAAAATCTGAGTGTCGGCGGAGCTCTTGGCCGACGCCCTCACCACTTCATCCAGAGGCATGGCGGCAAAGCGCGTGTTCACCACGAGCTGATTCAGCTTGTCGACATAGGCCTTGTGGTGCCTGCCGTAATGAAAACTCATGGTCTTGGCTGAAATCACCGGCTCCAGCGCCTTTTCGTCATAAGGCAATGGCGAAAGTGTAAAAGGCCCGGCGTTCACTTTGACGTCCATACGCACCTCCGAAGTCCCCAAGGGTGAGAATGAGAACTAACGCATCGGTGGGCGCAGTTGTTCCCGGCGCGATGTGCGGATCTGACGCCAATTGCCGCAGAACGACAGGTTGCAACGCACAAGCTGCGGTGCGGGCGAAAAATTCTACGGGAAGCGTCCGGCAGCGCGCGCGGCGCGAACCTCCGCCACGCCCTTGATGCTTGACAGATCCCGGTGCTGTGCATCGTTGCAGGAATAATCTTCCATGCGGATGTCATTGCGCCGGTTGTAGACGAATCGAGCCTGCCAATCGCGCGTGTAATAGGCCGGGTCATGAATCGTGACCACGTCCTCGAGCTGGTTGGCGTTGATTTTGCGCACGCGCTCGGTGGTCACCAACTGATCGCTGTGCGGCAGGCCGGTAGAATCGAGGAACGTGTCGTCATTATAGCCATCGCCCTCGATCACCAGCGTGTCGCCTTCCCAATGACCGACCGTATGGCCGTTGTAATTGCCGAACGCGACGAGGTCCTCGAGCTTGGGCAACGGCTTGTCCAAAGCAATGACGCGGAGCTGGTGGTTCAGCTCATGAATCATCGTCACTTGCCCTTTGGGGACCTGGAAGATTTCGAATGGGTAGGGCGTTTCCAGCACGCGCGGCACGCCGTCGGGAATGCAGACTTTGCGCGCCTTATCGACAATCGAGCCGCTGCGCAGACCGGTCATGTTTTCCTGATATTTGTTCTTTCCGGCGGCGTCCAGCGGCGGGTCGCCGCCGCCCATCGGCAACAGCTTCGGACTGTAGGCCGTTGTCCACCATATACCGGAGATATCCGGCTCCGCCCCTGCCGCGAACGCAAGCGTTGCGCCAAGCGACAGCGCGGCCGCCGCCGCAGCCCCTGCAAGAACGGGACGAATTCCAACCATTACGCGCCTCCCAATGCGGTTGTGAACTGATTCGCGTTTCTCCTCCCGGAGAAATCCATCCCCCAAATTGGCTCAGAAATCGGGCCTGGCTGCTGCCGGAATTGGGTACAGCTTTCCGGTGGTCACGTCGATATTGTTCTCTGCACAGACGACTTCCTGGAACGCCGCCGGCGTGCGCCGGTAATTCACCACCGCCGACCACGGCATATTGAATGCCTTCGGGTCGTCGACGGTGAAATCGACCCGCAGATTCTTGCCATCGTTTACGAGACGATACCGTTCAATGACGTGAATCGCGTCGCTGTGCGGCGTGTTGTAGAGATCGGTCACCGTGCGATCGTTCATCGCGATGGTGTCCACCACCAGCGTGCCGCCTTCATAATGCCCGACGGATTCGCCGTAATAGGATGGCGCCGGGTTCTGCGAGTGCGGCACATTGAGATAGATTTCGCGCAGCTGGTGGTCTCGCTGATACACCAGCGTGACTTTTGCCGGCGTCTGCATGAAGTGAACGTTTTCGAGCAACGCCAGCGAAAGCGGCACACCTGACGGACGGCAATAGACATGCGGCGGACTGACTTCTTCGCCGGCAAGACCCATTTCGCCATTCTTCTTCAGCGCATTGGCAACCCACGGCTTCAGGATTGGATTGGTCAGATCGCCAACCCAGGGGGTGGCGTCGAGGTCTGGAAGACCAGGGACACCTTCGCGATGACCATGATGCGGATGCTTCGGATCATCCCTGACCGGCCCCGCACCGGACGCCGGCGGCATGAAGCGTGCTTCGGTGTCGGATCGGACCCATTCGCCCATCAGGTTCGGCACGCTCACGCTTTGCGGTGACAGTTTTTGTGTCTCCTGAACATTCGAAGCCGCGACCGTGATATTCCCGATGCCACCTTCGAGCATGTTCATGCCGTGACCGACATCGGTGGTCTTGATTTCGACCTTCGAGAAGTCCTGCTGCGCAACCGCGGCACTCTGCGCCAGCATGAGTGCGGCCAGCGTGGCCGCAACAAACCATCTCATGACCCGGTCTCCTCCCAAACCGGCCTGCATGATAGGGTAAAACCGCAGGTTGTCAGAGCGGGTTCTGACAGGGCGGATTCAACTCGTGTCGCGGTTCTCGCGCCGCGACCTGCATCGTTTCTGGCAATCTGACGCTTATCCTGTCTTAAGAATATGACGGCAAAGCGAGCGGCCCCGCGTCAGCGAGGCCGCTCTCTCGCAAGCTTACTGGAGCTGAAATTTCACGGTTACCCGTGTCTGTGTTGGCATCTTCTCGCCCTCCGGCGGTGCATAAGACCAGTGGGCTTTCACGTAGCTCACGGCAGCATCATCCAAGCGCGGGCTGCCGCTGGTTTTCTCCACCATGGCGCGGCTGACTGTCCCGTTCTCGAACAGCAATACTGTCAGGCCGACTTCGCCCTGCTCGCCCATCAACCTCGATTCTTTCGGATAGATCAGTTCCTCCGGCGTTGGGTCGGGTGCCGAGCCGATGTTGGGGTTCGGTAAGTAGCTTGCATTTGCCGGCGGAACAGCAGCACCGGCCAGCACGACACACAGGGCAAGAAGAAGTGCAGAACGCACCGGTTTTGACGTTTGCATAGTGGTCTCCATGTTACAGCGCTCGACGCGCTCGGATCGGGCGGAAGTGCCCTTTATCCTTGCACTGCAACATGCAACGCCCATGCCACGTTTCGATGGAACTATTGTGAAGTTTTTCTTTTCTTTTCAAGGAGTACGCATGTGACTTAATATTGTGCAAAACCGCAATTTGCCGCGGCATTGCGCGAATTTTACTGCGGTGCACAATCGTTAAGCTTTGCACCACAGGGCGGAACTTCTGCCTGGTTCTCAGTTGCACCGATATTGCAATTCGTGGATGCGTCCGACGGCTGCGTCGCCACCCGGATTGTTCCCGACACTGACTCTCACGCAGCCGTAGCGGGAACGGCCGCCGTCGGCATGCCGATGATTGCCCGCCTGCAAACCCGGGAGTAGATTCACGCAATGCGGAAAATCGCTTCTATCGGGCTGATCCTGTCCGTCCTTGCGATGCCGGCATTTGCTGCACCCGCTGCACCCCAACTCACCATGACCGACCCGGCGGCGAATTCCGTGGTCAAGGCGCCGGTCTACATGGTCCATCTGATGTTCGACCTGCCGGTCGATCTCAAATCGGTTTCCTTTCGTGTCACCGACCGGAACGGAAAGCCGGTGGATGTGGGTCAGCCGATGCCGATGGACAACGAGAACAAGATGCTGATGGCGATTCCGAACACGCCGCTGCCGCCGGGGAACTACAAGGTGGAATGGCATGCCACCGGACCGGACGGGAAACCGATCAGCGGTGAATTCTCTTTCACCGCGCAATAGGGAGAAAACGATGAAGTATTACACTGTCGCGGCCCTCGGACTGGCCGCAATCGCTTTTTCCGCGCCTGCGTTGTCACAAGGTCAGCCCGACTTTTCCAGGATCGAGGTGAAAACCACCGATCTCGGGCACAGCACCTATATGCTCGAGGGTGCCGGCGGAAACGTCACGATTGCGGTCGGCACCAACGGCGTGATCATGGTCGATGCGCAGTTCGCGCCCATGCACGACAAGCTGAAGGCGGCGATCGCCAACGTCACCAATCAGCCGGTGAAATATCTGATCAACACGCATTATCACGGCGATCATACCGGCGGTAATGCAGCCTTCGGCAAGGAAGGCGTCATCATCGTCGCGCAGGAAAATGTCAAAAAGCGTCTGCAGAATCCGCCACCAGGAGCAAATGGCCGGACGCCGCCACCGGCGCCGCAGGAAGCCGTGCCTGTCCAGGTTTATAAGGACAAGACGACAGTGAGTATCGGTGGCCGCACCGCCCAGGTCGGCTACATTGCCAATGCGCACACCGACGGCGATTCCTACGTCTATTTTCCGGATGCCAATGTGCTCGCCACCGGCGATCTGAACGGCGCCCAGCGCAATTACACCAATCCCGACATTCGCGGCGGCGGCACGATCGACGGAATCATCGCGGGCTTCGACACCGTGATCCGGGTCGCCAACAACCAAACCAAAGTGGTGCCGGGCCACGGACCGCTGGCGACAAAGGCCGACCTGATTGCCACGCGTAAGGTGCTGGCGACGGTTCGCGACCGGGTGGCGAAAATGAAAGCCGCTGGTATGACGGAAGACCAGGTCGTGGCGGCCAAACCCACCGCCGATGTGCAGGAGCAACGCCACGCCGACGACATGGTCAGCGAGCGCTTTGTCCGGCTGGTTTACCAGACGGTGAAATAGTTTTCGGAACGGCGGACGCGCCGGTTATCGGCGCGTCCCGCCACCACCGACGGTTATCGTGCGCCGGACGCGTTCACCGCTCTTTCCAGAACCGCGTATTCGGCAATGCCGCCATGGCCGCCG
>JAGWSK010000246.1 GCA_028869355.1 Alphaproteobacteria bacterium
GCATCGAGCACCAGGTTGCAAAACCCGTTCCCAGGCGTACAAAGCGGGCCCGTGGCCGTTGAAAGTCATCTGGGCGACCCAGGCGCTGAAGGATTACCGGCACTTTCAAAATTTCGAGCCTGCGCTCGCCGAGAAAATCAACTCACTGATCGCAGACATTCGCCGAAGACCCTTCACCGGACTCGGCAGACCCGAACCGCTACGGGGCGATCTCTCGGGATTCTGGTCACGGCGTATCACCAGCCGGCATCGCCTCGTCTATCGCGTCTCCCGCCGCGGAGCAGATCGGCGCCTCGAGATCGCCCAATGCCGCTTTCACTATTGAGCCACCCAAAGCCGTGTTTTTCCCTTCGCCCCGTCCGAATTTTTTTCGCGCGCGCGATAATACAGTGTAAAAGCGCACACAGATGCCACCGGACGGGCCAATTGCGGGTATAATTTGCGCACAAGCCCAGACGGGGGAAATCATGCCAACGGCCCAATTTCTCGCTGCCATCGATACTTTGCTTGCGGTATTCGTGACGTTTTTGCTCGGTGGATATGTCGCCTATATGCGCGACAAATGCAAAATCCAGGCGCCGGCCACCGTCGGTAATCCGCAGTTCGAGCGTGTCTTTCGCATCCATTCCAACACGGTCGAGAATCTCGTCCTGTTCATCCCGCTGCTGTGGGTCGCCAGCCTAACCTATGGCGGGATGATCCCGTTCTGGCTTGGCATCGCCTGGGTCGTCAGCCGGCTGATTTATGTCTGGGGCTATTCGCAGCAGAACACCCAGATGCGCGGCCCCGGCGCGGGACTCGGATTCCTGTCGCTGCTCGGACTGCTTGTGGTGTCGGCTGTTGGATTAGCGACTGGAAATCACTGACAGTCGCTTCGACCGCGACGCCGTCAGCAAAGCAAATCAAGATGCCTCCAATGCCCGGCGTACGGCCGCGGGATCATTGGCAATCACGCGCAGGTAAGCGCGCGCCGGCGCATCAGGACTGCGGCGGCCCTGCTCCCAATCCTTCACCGTCGCCAGCGGAATGCCGAACAATTGCGCAAATGCTCCTTGAGATAGCCGCAGACGTCGTCGCACCGCAGCAACATCCGGAACTTGATCCAACCTCGCAGGCCGCATCTCGCGCAATTCGCGCCTGGTCAAGAACGGCGTATCGGCATCCGGCGCGAACGCCGCGGGACTGTCCAGCCGCGCTGGGTTGACCCGGCCACGCAATATCCGGCCATTTTTGCCCGCATCGGTCAGCCGCCGGAGCTTGCCGTCAGTGCCAAGCCTTGCCCTCGCGATAGACTCGCTCTTCTTGCTCATGCGCTCTCCTCGCGGAAATGATTCGGATTGCTTCCCCGCGATAGGTGAAAACAACGAAGTAGATCTTGCCGCCCACTTCGCCGATGGTCTGCCAGCGCTCTTCTCCGTAGTCGCGCCTTCGGTCCATCCGTTCGACCCGATCCTCATCCGCGAAAATGAGCGACACATGGGCAAAGTCGAAACCCCGCTCGGCGAAGCAGCGACGGCTTTTTGTCTCATCCCACTCAAATATCATATGGATGGCAATGCCGTCCAGTTCACCCGGCTCGCGACAAAATGATGATGGGCGTCATGACTCTGCCGCTGGCCCGTTTGGTCGGGATCGGATCAGCATATGCCGGCCACTGTCCGCCGTTTGGCGATTCGATCGATTTCGACCAATTCGGCGATCAGCTCCGGCAAGTCGCGCAGCTTCACCATGTTCGGGCCATCGGACGGCGCATGGTCCGGATCCTGATGCGTTTCCATGAACACTGCGGCGACACCCACCGCCACCGCCGCGCGCGCCAGCACCGGCACCATCTCGCGATCGCCGCCGGAACGCGTGCCCTGCCCGCCCGGCTGCTGCACCGAATGGGTGGCGTCGAACACCACCGGCGCACCGAATGATGCGAGGACCGGCAGCGCGCGCATATCGGACACCAGCGTGTTGTAGCCGAACGATGCGCCGCGTTCGGTCGACAGCACATTCGGATTGCCCGCGCCGGTGACTTTGGCGATCACGTTCTTCATGTCCCACGGCGCGAGAAACTGTCCCTTCTTGATGTTGACCACTCGCCCGGTTTGCGCCGCGGCAATCAGCAAATCCGTCTGCCGGCAAAGAAACGCGGGAATCTGCAAGACATCCACTGCTTCCGCCACGATCGCGCATTGCTCGCGCTCATGCACATCGGTCAGCACCGGAATGCCGGCGCGTTCGCGTACTTCGGCGAGGATCGGCAGCGCCGCTTCCAGCCCCAGCCCGCGTTCGGATTGCGCGCTGGTCCGGTTCGCCTTGTCGAAGCTCGTTTTGTAAATCAGCCCGACGCCGGCTTTCGCTGCGATTTCCTTCAGTGCTGTCGCCATTTCCAGAGCATGCGCGCGCGACTCCAGCGCACAGGGCCCGGCGATGATCGAAAGCGGTTTGGCGTTGCCGATTTCCACCGCGCCGACGCGCACAACCGGATTGGGCGCATTCATGGTTTTGCACCGGGCAAGGGCTTCAGTTCGGGTAGCGCAA
>JAGWSK010000247.1 GCA_028869355.1 Alphaproteobacteria bacterium
CGCGCTCACGGCATCGGAACTTGCTTATGTGTCCGGCATCTCACCGCAGACCGCCAGCGGCCATCTGGCGAAGCTCGACGACGCCGGTCTGCTTTTGGTCCAGAAGCAGGGACGGCGCCGTTATTTTCGTCTGGCATCTCCGCTGATCGCGCACATGCTCGAAGGTCTCATGGTTGCGGCGCAAGACGGGCCGGCACGTCGGCGCAATGGATGGCGGGGCGGTGAGGCACTCAGGAATGCGCGAACCTGCTACGACCATATGGCAGGGCGCATCGCCGTTCGTATCACCGACTCTCTGATCGAACACTCGCATGTCGTGCTGGACGCCGATGGGGGCGTGGTGACAGAGGCGGGACTGGCTTTCCTGGAGGGCGCCGGCATCGATGTGAGGACCGGCTCGAAGCGCAGGGTATTCTGTCGGCCGTGTCTTGACTGGAGCGAACGGCGCCCGCACCTGGCCGGCGTTGTGGGCGCCGCTCTCCTCAACCATGCCATGGTGCACGACTGGGTCCGGCGTACACGCGATACTCGCGCACTTTCAATCACGGCCGCCGGCCGACGCGGATTTTTCGAAACCTATGGAATCGAACCCGGCGCCTAGGTTGCCATTCGGGTGTTATACTGCGCACATATCCGCTCTGCGGAGGCGCCATGAAAAATCGTCACCACAGTCGCGCAAGCATAATGGCAGTCGCTGCAATGTTGCTTGCCGTGCCGGCGACAGCGGCGCCGACGTGCCAGACCGCCAATGGCGAAACCATCAGGTGCGGGATATCCGGAGCAATGCCGGTCGGCTGGAGATTGCCCGCGGAGTATCGCAATCTCCCTGGCCAGGATCAGAACGCGTCCGAGATTTTCAAATGGTTGCAGGCCATCTGTGCGGTCGGCGTATTGTTCGCGATCATGGCGGCGATGCCGGACTTCGACAGCACGAATCCTGGCGAATGGGACAGCGAGGAAGAGGACAGTCTTTAGAGCCCACTTGGATTGCGTTGAAAAAATATTCGCCTTCCCCCCGTTTCGCCCCGGATCACGCTGCGTTTGTCCGGGGCTGCGCGGCTTCGCCGCTTGACTCAGCGCGGGCTCGCAGGGGGAAAGAGAACTGAAAACGATGCGGACCGCGTCCGTTGGGTTTTACTCGAAGCGGGACCTTTCAGGCCGACATTGGTTCGTATTGAAGCCGCAATAGATCAGAACGGCGACATGGTACCACCGCGTAGGCGAGGCCTTTGTCATCGTTGAATTCCACCAGGACCGTATGCTCATCGATTAATTCGATTACGGTTCCGACCTGGCCGCGCGTCAACTGTCGTGCAGGTAAATCGGTCAGGAGTGCAACAACATCCAGAAGAGCTGGAGTCGCGGTTGGTTCGGTTCTTTCATTCATTCAGAGCGACGCGCGATTAAAGTTGCTTAAGAACGTCCCCTCACCCAGCGCCGCCAGCGCGCGCTTACTTTGTAAGCGCGGGCGGCGCGTCCCTCTCCCTCAAGGGGAGAGGCGGATTCCGATTCAACTTCGTCACAGTCTTGTCAAGACACTGATCGTGGATATTCCGGTCTCGCGCGATTGAGGCTTACGCCGCCTGGGTTTTGCGAGGGTCGTAATTGAGCAGCGGCCCGAGCCAGCGCTCGGCTTCGGCAATGGTCCAGTTCTTGCGCGCGGCGTAATCTTCGACCTGATCGCGTTCGATCTTGCCGACGCCAAAATAGCGCGCGTCGGGATGGCTGAAATACAGTCCGCAGACGGATGAAGACGGCCACATCGCGAAGTTCTCGGTCAGCGTGACGCCTGCGCGTGCGGTAGCATCGAGCAGCCGGAACAAAGCCGGCTTTTCGCTGTGGTCGGGTTGCGCCGGGTAACCGGGCGCGGGCCGGATGCCGCGGTACTTCTCGGCAATGAGCTCTTCGTTCGAGAGATTTTCATCCGGCACATAGCCCCAGAATTCGCGCCTGACGCGGCGGTGCAGATATTCCGCGAAGGCTTCGGCGAACCGGTCGGCGAGGGCGCTCAACAGAATCGCGCTGTAATCGTCTTTATCCGCCCTGAAGCGGGCGGCGATTTCATCTTCGCCGAGTCCCGCGGTCAACGCGAACGCTCCGACGCGATCCGCAATTCCGGTGCCGGATGGAGCAATAAAATCGGCCAGCGCCAGATTGGGTGTATTGCGTTCGCGCGCGACCTGCTGGCGCAGCGTGTGCAGCACGGCCAGGCGATGGCTCCGCGTTTCATCCGCATAGACGACAATGTCGTCGCCTTCGCCTTCGGCAGGCCAGAATCCGTAAGCCGCGCGCGCCGACAGCCAGTTCTCCTGCGTGATGCGCACGAGCATCGCCTGTGCGTCGGCAAATAGAGCGCGTGCCGCCGCGCCCGAATTCGGGTCGTCGAGCAATTGCGGATAGCGGCCCTTGATTTCCCACGCATGGAAGAACGGCGACCAGTCAATGAACGGGATCAGTTCGGCGAGGTCGCAGGTGATCTCACGGGCGCCGAGAAATTGCGGCGCCGGCGGCGTGTAATTGGCCCAATCCGGGGCAAAGCGGTTGGCGCGTGCCTGCGCCAGAGTCAGCCGCCGCTGCGGACCGCGCTGCGCGTCGTGTGACGCAATGATCTTCGCATATTCGTTACGGACCTGGCCGATATAGGACGCACGCGTCTCTTTCGAGATCAGACTCGCGACGACGCCAACCGCGCGCGATGCGTCATTCACATAGACCGTCTGTCCGCGCCGGTAATTCGGATGAATCTTGACCGCCGTATGCACGCGGCTGGTGGTGGCGCCGCCGATCAGCAGCGGAATGTCAAATCCTTCGCGTTCCATCTCGGCCGCGACGTGACACATTTCGTCCAGCGAAGGTGTGATCAATCCGGACAGACCGATTGCATCGGCATCTTTTTCGCGCGCGGTCTCGAGAATGCGCGCCGCCGGGACCATCACGCCGAGATCTTCGATCTCATAGCCGTTGCATTGCAGCACCACGCCGACGATGTTCTTGCCGATATCGTGGACATCGCCTTTCACGGTCGCGAGCACGATACGGCCGGCGGATTCGCGGCGCTGGCCCTCCTTTTCGGCTTCCATGAACGGGATCAGATAAGCGACCGCCTTTTTCATCACGCGAGCGGACTTCACCACCTGCGGCAGAAACATCTTTCCGCTGCCAAACAGGTCACCGACAATGTTCATGCCGGTCATCAGCGGACCTTCAATGACATCGAGAGGACGCTTTGCGGTGCTTCGTACTTCCTCAACATCGGCGGTGACGAAATCCGCGATTCCGTGCACCAGCGCATGCGTCAACCGCTCCGGGGCGGAAAGCGCGCGCCACGCAAGCGCCTGTTCCGGGCTCGGCTGGCTTCCTGCATTGCGATAGGTCTGCGCCAGCTCAAGCAGACGTTCGGTCGCATCGTTGCGCCGGTTGAACAGGACGTCCTCGATGGCGTCGCGCAGCTCGGCGGGAATGTCCCCATATACCGGCAGGTTGCCGGCATTGACGATCCCCATGTCCATGCCGGCTTTGATTGCGTGGTACAGGAAGATCGAATGCATCGCTTCGCGCACGCGCTCATTGCCGCGAAACGAAAACGAGAAGTTCGACACACCGCCGGATATATGCGCGAACGGCAGCGCCTGGCGGATGATCTGGGCCGCGTCGATGAAGGCGCGGCCGTAATTGTTGTGTTCCTCGATTCCGGTCGCGACGGCGAAGATGTTGGGATCGAAGATGATGTCTTCGGGTGGAAAGCCGACGCGGTCGACAAGAATCTCATAGGCGCGCCGGCAAATCTGGAATTTGCGTTCGGTCGTGTCGGCCTGGCCCTGTTCATCAAAGGCCATCACGACGACCGCCGCGCCATAGCGCCGGACTTTGCGTGCTGCGTCGATAAACGCTGCTTCGCCCTCCTTCAGGCTGATGGAATTCACCACCGGCTTGCCCTGCACGCATTTCAGGCCCGCTTCGATGACGCTCCATTTCGAGGAATCGATCATCACCGGCACGCGCGCGATGTCGGGTTCGGCGGCGGCAAGGCGCAGGAAGCGCGACATGACCGCTTCGGAATCGATCAGCCCCTCATCCATATTGATGTCGATCAGTTGCGCCCCGTTCTCGACCTGACTGCGCGCCACCTCCAGCGCGCCGTCGAAATCCCCGGCAACGATCAGTTTGCGGAAGCGTGCCGATCCGGTGATGTTGGTGCGCTCGCCGATATTGACGAAATTCATTTCTGGATTGAGCGTGAAGGCTTCGAGCCCGGACAGGCGCAGCCGGTGCGGCTTTTCCGGCACCTTGCGCGGCGCGATCCCGCGCGTCACTTCCGCGAAGGCATGGATATGGGCCGGCGTCGTGCCGCAGCAGCCGCCGACAATGTTGACCAACCCCTCGCGGGCAAATTCCTCGATATAGGCGGCCATCGATTCCGGCGTCTCGTCATAGCCGCCGAATGCATTGGGCAGTCCGGCATTGGGGTGGGCACTGGTCAGCGTATCGGCAATTTCGGCCAGGTCGGCGACATAGGGCCGAAGTTCTTTCGGACCGAGGGCACAATTCAGTCCGAATGCGAAGGGCGAGGCATGGCGCAGCGAATGCCAGAACGCTTCGACGGTCTGGCCGGTCAGCGTGCGGCCTGATAGATCGGTAATGGTGCCGGAAATCCACACTGGAAGCCGTTCGCCCAGTTCGGCGAAAACCTCCTCGACGCCGAAGATGGCGGCCTTCGCGTTGAGCGTATCGAAGA
>JAGWSK010000248.1 GCA_028869355.1 Alphaproteobacteria bacterium
ACCATGCGCGCGTGGCCGGGCGTCATACGCCCGGACAGCCAGTCTAGCAGCCTACGTAACCGTTGCGCGACTAAAAGACAAAAGCCAAATTTAACATGCCCTTAACGCCGCAGGCCCACATTGCCACCATCGCGGCGAGGAGGGTAAGTGCCTTGCAATTTGGATCGCTTGGATCGCTTGGATCGCTTCGATCGGCCGTCAGCGCGGAGCGAATGACGACCGGTTTTGCGGTCGGCGCAACCGTCGTAGCGCTCGTCGGTGCCTTTATGTCGGCAGAACTCAGTCCACTGGGGCCGAAAGAGTTTGGGATAATCGCGCTGACCTGCCTGTGGACCGCGCTTTGCTTCGCGATGCGCGGCGAACGCATCTTCCGCGTCATGTATCAGGTGCTGCTGCTTGGTGTCCTGTTCGAATTCGCGATTGGACTTTGGCTATTCGTCAGCAACGAGGGCGCGTTCATCGTCGCTGGTTTGTTCTTTGCCATGAGCGGCGTTCTTTTTCTCGGAGCACTTCACTGCCGGTGGAGGAATAAGCGTAGAGAATACCATCCGCCGCGGAGGATGGTCTTCGGCGTTGCCGACTTGCTGGCCGGCACAATTTTCCTCGCCGTCGGAATGTTTGGTGTACACGTGCTCGCACTGCTCGCGCACACATAGGCGAGCGCTGGAACTGCGCCGGATCGCCCAGCCCTGCTTCGCACATCACCCGTAAAATGAACGCGACGGACCACGCCCGGGGATTTCCTGCGCCCAACTCCCCGGTTCGAGCATCGCAACGTTGAGAAAAATCACCTCCCAGAAGCGGAGGTTCACAAAACCAACTCGATCAGGAATGGGCCGCGGCGCGCATTTGCGGTGCGGAAAAGATCGGCAAAACGCGACACAGTATCGGCGCGCGCAGCCTCGACACCCTGCGCATTTGCCATACGCACCCAGTCAAGACCGGGGCGTTCGATCTCGAACAGATTGCTGGCCGAATTTCCCTGCGGAGCACCCGCAGCGCGCAATTCGATTTCGAGAATCGCGTATTTGCGATTGGACAGAATCAGGGTCGTGACATCGAGCTTCTCACGCGCCTGCGTCCATAGCGCTTGTACGGTGTACATTGCCGACCCGTCGCCTTCGAGCACAATGGCACGGCGGTCCTGTGCCGCGATTGCTGCCCCGGTCGCCAGCGGCAAGCCCCCGCCAATGGCACCGCCCGGGACCTGAAGCCAATCATGTGGCGCGGCATTTTTTGTCGCGCGGAAAAACGGCCCACGCAGCGAAATCGCTTCGTCAATGATGATCGCATCCTCCGGCAGGAATGCGGAGACGACGCGGGCGGCGTTTTCGACTGTGAGGGCGCCGTCCTGAGGCATGGGCTCCGGCGTGATTTCCGGGATCGAGCAATCCCGGCAATTCAGCTCTGCCGCAAGACGTTCCAGAGCATCGGGAATGTCCTGATCAGAACGGGCAAGCACATGCAGTTGCGCATCTCGCGGCGACATAATTCCCGGCTTGCCCGGATAGGCGAAAAAAGCCACCGGCACGCCAGTCCCTGCTGCGACAATATGTTGTGTGCCCTTCAGTAAAGCGACTGCGTCATCGACAGGATAAGGCACGATATCGAGTGGCGGCCGTCCGCGACCGCGCGCGATCCGAGCGTTGAATGTCGGCGCCATGAGGCGCGCACCAGTTGCAGCCGCCACTTTGTACGCGGCAGGAAGATGTTCGGGCAGCAGCGACGCACCCGTGACAAGCAGAACCGCCGGTTGGCCGGATCGGAGCGCTCGCACGGCGGCGGTGATCTGTTCAGGCGAGGATTTTGCCGGTTCGAGTATTGGCAGAGCGCCCGATTCTTCGCCGGGCTCGCCCCAGCTCACATCCGAAGGCAGGATCAAAGTCGCGCTGCCGCCGGGTGCGCGGCATGCATGCTGAACCGCTTCGGCCGCCGCCGAGCCGACTTCGCGGGAATTTTTCGCTTTGTACACAAATTGCGAAACCTGCCGCGCCCATCCTTCGACATCGGACGCCAATGGCGGATCAAGTGGAGCGTGATAGGTCGCCTGGTCCCCGACGATGTTGACGATCGGGGTGCATGCGCGTTTCGCATTGTGAAGCAGCGACAGGCCATTGGCCAGGCCGGGCCCGCAATGCATCAGTGTCGCCGCGGGCTTACGCGCGATCCGGCCATATCCGTCCGCCGCACCGGTGACCACGCCTTCGAACAGCGCCAGCACGCAGCGCATGCCGGGATTGCGATCGAGCGCGGCCACGAAATGAATTTCACTGGTGCCGGGATTGGCAAAACAGGTGTCCACGCCGGCAGAAATCAGTGTGCGGACGAGACTTTCGGCGCCGTTCATGTGGATGTTTCCGGTATCAGGGATTTCGCCATCAGCACCTCGTCGGAATAGCGGCCGTTCTGCTTGAGTGCATGCGTCTCGGTGCCATATTCCGTAAAGCCGTTCCGGCGGTAAAGATTGCGCGCCGCTTCGTTGTTCGTGATCACGCACAACTGAATGAGTTCGACTTCGGTGGCTGCATAATCGGTGACGGCACGGATCAATGCACTGCCGGCGCCGCGGCGCCGTGCGTGCGGACGGACATACATGCCGACGAGGGCGCCCTTATGTTGGTACTTCGCCCCGGATTGACGGTAATAGCCGGCGGTCCCGACAAGTTCGCGGCCGTAAAATGCGCCAAACACCGCCGTTCTGGTCAAACGATCCTTGAACCAATCCAGCGATTGAGCAGATTCCTGCTCGTAAGTTGCACCAAATGCTTCCGGACTGCCGAGCAGACTCTCGAGGCGAATCTCGCGGTAGGCCTCGACATCATCCGGCGAGAGCCTGCGCAGTTCGAGCGTCTGCACTACTTTGAGTCCCGCAGGCCGACGGTCCGGTTGAACACAAGACCTTTTGATGCACTGTCACGGCAAAAGTAACCCTGCCGTTCAAACTGGAATGCGCCGTCGTGGTCGTCATGCGCGAGCTGCGGTTCGACACGGCATCCCGGCAACACGACCAGAGACTCGGGATTCAGGTCCTGCGTGAAATCGCCGCCTGCGCCCGGATCGGGCCGCAGGAACAGCGGATTATACAGCCGGATTTCGGCTTCTGGCGCATGTGCCGCGGAAACCCAGTGCAATGTCGCCTGCACCTTCCGGCCATCCGGAGCGTTTCCGCCGCGGGTTTCCGGATCATAGGTGCAGCGCAGCTCGACGACCTCGCCGGCGGCATTTTTCACTACCGCATGGCATTTGATGAAATAGGCGTAGCGCAGCCGCACTTCGCGCCCGGGCGCGAGGCGGAAAAATTTCTTCGGCGGATTTTCCATGAAATCTTCCTGTTCGATGAAGATTTCGCGCGAAAACGGCACGCGCCGCGTTCCGGCCGATGGATCTTCCGGATTGTTGATGGCTTCGAGTTCCTCTGCGCTGCCGGGATAATTCTCGATCACCACTTTCAATGGCCGCAGCACGGCCATCCGGCGGGGTGCGTTGCGATTCAGATAATCGCGCACGGCGTGATCGAACATCGCGACATCGACGATGCTGTTCGCCTTCGCGACACCGACCTTGCGGACGAAATCGCGGATGGCTTCGGGCGGCACGCCGCGCCGGCGCAGTCCGGCGATCGTCGGCATGCGCGGATCATCCCAGCTTTCGACCAACCCGCGCCGCACCAATTCGGTCAGCACACGCTTCGAAAGCACGGTGTAAGTCAGGTTCAGCCGGGCAAATTCGTATTGATGCGGGTGCGATGGCACCGGCAATTGTGCGATGAACCAGTCGTAAAGCGGCCGGTGATCCTCGAATTCCAGCGTACAGATGGAATGGGTGATATACTCGATCGCATCCGACTGGCCATGGGCGAAGTCATAGCTGGGGTAGATGCACCAGCTATCGCCGGTGCGTGGATGGCGAGCGTGGATGATGCGATAGAGCACCGGATCGCGAAAATTGATGTTTCCCGACGACATGTCGATTTTCGCGCGCAGGACACGCGCGCCGTTGGGAAACTCGCCTGCGCGCATGCGGCGGAAAAGGTCGAGATTTTCTTCCACGCTGCGGTTGCGCCACGGGCTGTCCCTGCCCGGTTCGGTCAGCGTGCCCCGATTGCCTCGAATTTCATCCTGGGACTGATCGTCGACATAGGCCTTGCCCTGCCGGATGAGATCTTCGGCCCATTCGTATAACTGCCCGAAATAATCCGAGGCATGGTGGAGATGTTCGCCCCAATCGAACCCAAGCCACCGGACGTCGCGCTCGATGGCGTCGATATATTCCTGCTCTTCTTTCGCCGGATTGGTGTCGTCGAACCGCAAGTGGCAGCGGCCGCCGAACTCCTGCGCGACGCCGAAATTGAGACAGATCGACTTGGCATGACCAATATGGAGATAGCCATTCGGCTCCGGCGGGAACCGCGTCACAACCGAGGTGACTCGCCCGGCTTCGAGATCGGCGGCAATGATGTCGCGGATGAAGTCGCGGCCGGCTTCGCGGACCGCAGTTTCCATGACCATAAAAAGCTCCTGCCCCGCCGTGACTGATATTGGGCGGGAGCCGGTTTTTGGCAAATCCGGCGCGTCAGGCCAAGGGTCAGCGCATATTGCCGGTATGGCCGAGGGAATAGCGTCCCGGCTGTGGCCAGACCGTAAGACCGTGCGGCTCGATGCCCACCGGAATTCGCTTCACATTGCCGGTCGCGATATCGATGGCATAAACCTCCCGGTCGTATCTCCCCGAAAGCCAGAGGGTCCGGCCGTCGGCGCTGACATTGCCCATATCCGGGCTTCCGCCGCCGGGAATCGGGATTGTCCGCTCAATTTTGCGGGTTGCGAAATTGAGGATCGAAACACTGCCCGGCCCATGCGGTTTGATGTCGTCCTCGTGCGCGCCGCGATTGGTGACATAGAGCTTGCTGCCGTCGCGACTGGGATAGAGGCCGTGCGCTCCCTTTCCGGTCGGGATGAAATCCACCTGTTTGAAAGCGTCTCCGTCGACGACATAGACACCATCGGCTTCCATGTCGGCGATGTAAAACAGCTTGCCGTCCGGTGAGATGCGGACATCCTGCGGCATACCGGCCATCCGGCTGCCGGCAGGCATCGCTGGCATGCCCGGCTTTTGCAGCTTGAGATAACCAAGCACCTTGCGATTGACCATGTCGATCTTGGCGATGCCGCCGCCGGAGAATTCGCAGGTGAAGATCGCGTAACGGCCATCGATGGAGAAATCGGCGTGGTTGACTCCGGCGCATTGCGGCGTCGCCAGGGTGCTTTTCAGTTCCATTGTGTGCGGATCACGGAATTCCAGGCGTTTGAGCGCCTCGGCGACGACAATCGCGAATTGTCCATCGGGCGTGAAATACATGTTGTAGGCGTCCGGCACCGTGACTTTTGGACCCGGCTTTCCGGTTTTGGGATCGATTGGTATCAGCAGTCCTTTGAGATTCCGTTCGGCCGAACCGGCGATCCACAAAGTCTTCATGTCCCAGGAAGGGATGATGTGCTGCGGATTGCCGCCGACAACAAAGTGATCCACGACTTTATATGTCATCGGATCGATGACATCGACAGTGCCGGATTTGAGGTTAGGGACATAGACCTGGTTGAGCGCTCCGGCCGTGGACGGGCTCATCTTGCCCAAACCTGCTTCGCTATAGAGGTTTTGCGGATTTACGACCGGAGGCATTCCGGACACGGTCTGAATCGCCGCGGGCGCACTGCTGACCGCCGCCGGGACCAGGACTGCCAGCCCCAGGCAGAAGCCGGCTATCGAGCTTTTCAGATTGATGCGCAGTGTTTTCATGGTCGATTCCAGTGGTGAGTTTTGGGAGTCAAACTGGAAAGAGTGATTCGGCGGCCGGCCGGAAACCGGTGGCGCGTTCCGCCGCTGCGACGGTGTTCTCCAGCAACATTGTGACCGTCATTGGGCCGACGCCACCGGGCACTGGAGTAATCCGCGAGGCTTTGCGACGGACGCCCTCGAAATCGACATCGCCAGTCAGCTTTCCACCCGGCAGGAAATTGATTCCGACATCGATCACGATAGCACCGGTTCTGACCATCGGCGCTACGATCAGTTTGGGTTGTCCTGCGGCCACCACAAGAATATCGGCAAGGATGGTGTATTGGGCGAGATCACGGGTCTTGGCATGGCAAATCGCGACAGTTGCCTCGCGCTGCATCAGCATCAGGGCGAGCGGTTTGCCAACAATGTTGCTCATCCCCACAACGGTAACGTTTTTGCCTTCGAGGTCGATCCCCTCGTGCTCCAGGATTTTGTGTACTCCGTAGGGCGTGCAGGGGGGAAATACGGTTTCGCCGATGACCAGACCTCCGACATTGTAAAGATGGAATCCATCGACATCTTTCGACATCGCGATGGTTCCCAATACGCGGCGAACCGAGATGTGCGGCGGCAGCGGCAGTTGCACGAGTATGCCGTGCACACCGGGATCCTCGTTGAGCAACCGGATGCGAGACAACAGCGATTCTTCGGTCTCATCCGCGGTCAACCTGATGACGTCCGATTTTATCCCGACCTCGCCGCAGGCACGCACCTTGTTGCGGACATAGATCGCGGAGGCACGATTGTCGCCAACGACAATCATGGTGAGTGCCGGCAACACATCATGTGATTTCAGCATCGCCGCCCGGGCCGCAATGCCGACGCGCACCTGTCGCGCAATCGCGACGCCATCAATGATTTTTGCGGTCATTTTCGATGAGGAGGATGCTATCGTTCGATTCTGTCCAGTGCCTGCGCGAAGCGTAAACGAATCTCATTGCCATCACGCGGGGGCAGAACCCGTGGCACGGATTCGGGTTCCACAACAGCCTGTATGAACACGGGCCCCTGGGTGGAGTGCAGGAGTCCGCGGGCGTCGTCAAGTTCCGCAAGCGTGGAAATCCTGCGGGCGACAGGAAACCGGCAAGCAGCTGCGACCGCGGCAATATCCACGCCCGAGTCGGTGTGGCTCGGTTGCATGCCGGTTTCGCCATAGCGGCGGTTGTCGAGCACCAGAATCCCGAGATTGCCCGGCTGTTTCACGCCGATCGTGGCCAGGCTGCCGATGCCCATCAGCATTTCGCCATCGCCTGTGACAACCAGCACACGCAATTTGGGTTTTGCGAGGGCCAGGCCCAATCCAATCATGGCGGCGCTTCCCATCGCGCCCCAGAGATAGAAGTTGAGTGCGTGATCGCCCGCCGCCGCGACATCATAGGCCGGCGCACCAAGCCCCGTGACCACAAGAAGATCGCCACGATCATCCAGGACACGCCGCACAACTTCCCGGCGATGGAGAATCACTTCGGCCATTTTTTGCGTCCGATGAGCCGCTGCGACAGCAGGACTGCGATAGGCGTAAGTCCGTCAAAGGCCATATCGCAGGCTGCACCCACGATTTCGTCGACTTCATCCTCATGCTCGACCCGGCTGAGCACAAAACCGGACAGGCGCAGGCAGTCCTCCGTGATCGAAGCCATCGGCACCTGCCAGGAATTGAACTCGGCAAATTCGCCGCGCATCGTCACCAGAACGAGACAGGAAAAGCCGCAATTTTTCAGCAGCGAAAAGGCATTGATACAATTGCCGACGCCGCTGCTCTGCATCAGCAGCGCGGCGCGTTCACCGGCCAGTGCCGCGCCGCAGACCAGGCCGACGCCTTCCTCTTCAGTGGTCAGAACAACATCGCGGATTTGCGGATCGTCCCGGCAGCGCTGGATCAGGCGGCTGTGTCCGGCATCGGGAACGTAACCGACCTGGCGCACACGCGCGCGTTTGAGATGACCGAAGATCTGGTCGGGCCACAGCGCAGTTTGATCGGCTTCTTCGTCCACGTGCTAAGCCTGCTGCATAAGAAAGTCGGCCATTTGCTGACGCGTCGCAAGCCAGACATCGGGACTGCTTGCCGCTGAGCGAACAATGTCGCGAAAGACACGCGCACCCCGTGGCCTGCCGAAGATATGGGCATGCACCGTGACATCGATCACCGAAGGCCCGCGGTCTTCGCGCGCAATCGCGAGGTTCTCCTCGAATGAGCGGCGCATCAGTTCCGGCGGATTGCCGTGTTTCATGAACGGCATGTCGTTGACGTCGGTCGCGAGTGGAATCGCAACGATTTTCGCCCCGTCAAATTCCTGCACATAGGGCAAATCGCTGTCGAACACATCACCATGCCAGCGATAGCCCGCCTCGACGAGAAGTCGCGGGTGTTCTGCCCCGGACGTGCCGCGCGGCGAAAGCCAGCCCCACACCGGATGCCCGGATGCGTCCGTCAGTAGCGCCGTGCAACGCGCGATATTGCGCTTCTGCTCCTCGCGCGAAAGCAATGCGGGGATCACATCCATGGCATAGGAATGAGAGAGGATTTCATGGCCGGCGCCGGCGATGTCCTGGACCACCCGATGAGAGCGCTCTGCGATAATGGCATTGGTCATCACGCTTGCCTTTGCGCCATTCGCGGCCAATGCATCGAGCAGACGATAGATGCCGCGTTTTGGACCGTAGGACGCTCACGAGATCGCCATGGTATCGAGCACGCCGGGCGGCAGCGGATTGCCCATCGGGCTGATCCCGGGCACCACGCCATCGGACCATGCCTCGAGACAGATATTGATCAGTACGGCGACGGATTTTCCACCCGGCCAGTGCCAATCCGGTTTATTCATTCGCGCAGCATATCTTCCACAAGCGATTGTTGAAGTGCCGGGTTGTGTCCTCAGCAAAAAAGGACCCCGCGCGCTCGTGCGACTGTCCTTAGAGCAATTCCTTGAATTGCTCGACTGTTAAGCCAGCCTGTTTCAGGATTGAACGAAGAGTGCCGGCCTTAATATCGTGATTCCCGTGCATAGGGACAATCACCATGCGTGCCGGGTCTGAAATATGCGCCAGCATGTGATGACTGCCGCTCGTGCGGTTGACCACGAACCCTACTCTCCCCAGCGCTCGAATTACCTGCTTTCCATTGACAGCCGGCAATCGGCCGCCGCCCATTCAGGCAGCCACCGTCACATGGCGAATTTCTGGATGCATGTCCGACGGAATCGCCATCCCATGATCTTGCCTGTACGCGAGGGCGAGCCGGATCGCGTCTTCCGCATTGGCGAGCGCCTCATCTTCTGTGTCTCCCTCAGTGACTACTTCTGGTAGCGCAGGAACAAGTACGGTATACCCGCCTTCTTCCTGTGGCTCGAGGACGACCGTAAAGCCGTAGTTCCCGGCCATGATTTTGCTCCTGTGTTCCGGTACCTGTTCAATGTACCAAACACCGGCCTAAACTGCCAGTGAAGGCATATATTCCGTACACGGCATTGGCGAACTGGACCGCTCCCGGATTTGATGGCACGAGGAGAATCGCGGTCGGAGCAGCATTTTGGCGCAGCCGTGCTTGCCCCGACGCAAGATACCGCGCCATCGCAGGCAGCAAGCATGCATCCAGCGAACACCTCCGGTGGCCGAATTTTGCATCATGCCGATAGGTCGGGTATGTCAGTCACGAGCGATTCGTATAGCGCCAGCGTTTCCTGCTGCATGCGCTCGACCGAGAAATTGGCACGGACATGCCCCTGACCTGCCTCGCCCATGCGGGCGAGGTCCGACTTTGGCCGTTCCAGCAGATTGGCGATCGCTGCCGCAAGCGCCCCGGCATCTCCGGGCCGTGTGAGCAAGCCCGACACCCCGGGCAAAACGGTCTCGCGGGCGCCACCATGATCGGTTGCAATCACCGGCTTGCCCATCGCCGCAGCTTCCGGCGGAACGCGGCCAAAAGCCTCCGGATCGGTGGATGCCGAAACAACAATGTCGGCGGCCGTGTACGCGGTTGGCATCGCACCAAAATGACCGGCAAGAATCACCATATCTGTCAACTTGTGACGAGCAATTGCGCCTTCGATCTCGCGCACATATTCGTTACGGCCCTGGGCGTCGCCAATAAATACGGCACGGATATTTTTCAGCCTTCCCTTCTGTTGTAAACGGGCAAGCGCCTCGATCAATACGAGCTGACCTTTCCAACGCGTCAGCCGGCCGGGAAGCAGAACCACATTCGTGTTGTCATCGGCATGCCATTGGCCACGCAGGGCCCGGACTTCACCCGAATCGATCTTCGCAGGCTCGAAAACAGCAAAGTCGATGCCGCGATGAATGACCGACAAGATTTTCGGCCGCACCCGATAGGCAGAACGGATGTGCTCCGCCGTCCATTCAGAATTTGCGATCACCGCGTCGCCGCGGACCATCACCGAATTGTACCAGCGCTTTAACGGCGTGCGCGCGTTGTAAATGCCGTGGTACGTTGTGACGAAGGGTGTGCCGCTGCGGCGTGCAGCGATGAGTGCGCTCCAGGCAGGCGCGCGCGAGCGCGCATGAATAACCGCGACATGTTCCACCCGCACCAGCTTCGTGAGCGTTCGTGCATTGGCGAGGATTTTCATCGGCAGTTTTGTTTCCAGCGGCATACGGACGAGTTCGCCGCCGGCATCGCGCAATTCGCCTTCGAGCCTGCCGCCCCGGCTTGCGACCAGCGCGCGATAACCTGCCGCCGAAAGTGCTCGTGCGATGTCGATGGTCGAGCGTTCGGCGCCGCCGGCATCGAGAGCCGGTACGACCTGCAGTACCGCAACCCGGCCCCGTGCCCGATTGCTCATGGCGTCAGCGTGCGCTCGCTTCGCTCGCTATCCCCTCCCCCAAATCGCTGTGCGATTTGGACCCTCCCCCAAGGGGAGGGTTGAGAAATCATGTAAGCGCGGTAGGCGCGTCCCTCTCCGTCAAGGGGAGAGGCGAATTCCGATTCGGTCACAACCTGCTCTGGCGACCAAGTCGTTTAGGTCGTCCCGTCGGTCTTGTCGCCGCTCTTCGAGCGCACTTCGGTCAATGTGCTTTTCAGCACGCGGACCTGAACATTGTCGGCAATTTCCACCATCAACTCGCCGTCATCCTTGACTTTGGCGACTTTTCCGATGAGGCCTCCGGCGGTGACCACGGTATCGCCGCGGCGAACCGCGTCGACCATCTGCTGGTGCGTTTTGACCCTTTGCTGCTGCGGGCGGATCAGGAGGAAGTAAAAGATGCCAAACAGCAAAACGAGAGGCACAAGGGTTGAGACCAGCGGGTCGTTCAAGTTCATCTGGATTGGCTTTTTGAGGGATATCCGCGAAGGAACGGCGGAATATAGCCGTGGCTGTCGCCTTTGCAACCGCGGCCAAGTTCGTTTACGGGACGGAAGCGATGATCGAAGATTTGGCGCGGATTGAGGCCATACTTGAGCGCATTGCGCGCGCCCTGGAGCATGCTCCGGGCATTTCGACCGGCGATCAGCTGGCCGAGCCGGGCGGTGCGGACGGCTTCGTTTGGGAGCCGGAAGCGCAGCAATTACTGCCGGTTGGCGCCATCCCGGCGCTTCCGCTCTCGCTGCTCAAGGGGATTGACCGGGCA
>JAGWSK010000027.1 GCA_028869355.1 Alphaproteobacteria bacterium
ACAGTCCGATGTCGTCATACAGCTCCAGCGTTGCGGCATGGTTCGTGCCTGCGCGCGGCACCTGGTCGAGGAAATTGTCGTCCCGCAGCTGCTCGATCACGGTCGAGGGCACCCCATGTTTCGCAAGCTTAAGCGCAAGGCAGAGTCCCACCGGTCCTGCTCCGACGATCAGAACCCGATCTTCAGACGGCTCCATGCAATGTTTTCCGCGGACTCCCTATTTAGGATTCGCGCGCGGAACCCGCCCGCGTCAAGTGGTCGTGCGCCGGGAACGGAGGAACCCTGCCGCCGTTAACAACCCGCCAAGTGCGGAACAAGGAGATAAAAATGACGCGCGCCGCTGCTGCCACGGTTACGGTGCTCATCCTTGTGGGTGGCGTGACGGCCGCGTTTGCGGCACTCGAGCGGGTCGGCTCTGTGGTCCTGACCACGGTGGCGCCGGGGCAGTCGGAGTACCGCAATTTCACCGGCAACGAGGTGAGCCTGACGGCGCGAAATTCCGACATCAACTGTGACAGCGTGGTCGCGACCTTTGACAACGGCCTCAGCCGCGGGATTTTCTCGGGCGATCTTCAGCGCGGACACCAGATCACCGTTGGTATTCCGGAGCGTCAGGGACGGGTCGTGCGGATGGATTTCAACTGCAAGCCAAACGGCGGACTTGGCGGGGTGATCGACATCGCAGCGGGCACGAACGTGATGTTCGCCAACCGTAACGCCGCGCAATTGGCCGAGGTGACGCCTGACCGTGGTGGATGGCGCGACTTCTTCGCGCATCTGTTTTAAAAAAAGCGCTCCCCTCATCCAGCAGCGCCAGTGCGCGCGTAGCTACGCTACGCGCGGGCGCTGCGTCCTTCTCCCTCAAGGGGAGAAGCGAATTCAGGGGCGCATGTCGTTGGGTTGGGCGTCCAGTCCAGCAATACAGGCGCGAGTTTCGGCATATTCTCCCCGTGCCGATCTTACGCGACCGCGACTTGCGGTATTTGCGCGGGATGAGGATCGCGCAGTCCCAGAATCCGCCGCGCATTGGCATTGAACAGTTTTTCCTTGTCGGCGCCGGATAAACGGATCGCATCGATCAGCGAAAGTGCCGTCGCAGGATCCCAGCACGGGTAATCGGATCCGTACATCACCCGATCGATGCCGTAATAATCCATGGCGAATTTCATGCCTGCGGAATGCGGCGACACCGTATCGGTGTACATGCGCGAGATGTAGTAGCTCGGCGGGCGGGGCAGCTTTGCCGCCTTGCCATTCTTGTCCATGCGCCCCGACTGATAGGGCAGCGCGCCACCGGTGTGAGACATCACCACCTTCAGCGCCGGGTGCCGTTCCATCAGGCCGGAGAACATGATGCGGGACGCCGCGACGCTCACCTCGATGACGCGTCCAAGGCTGAGCTGCAGCGCGCCGCCATAGCCTTCCAGGTCTTCGCCGAATACCGCATCGGTCGGATGCAGGAACATCGGGATTCCGAGTTGTTCGATGCGCGCATAGAATGGCTCCAGCCGTTCCGCGTCGATTCGCGTGTCGCGGCCGATGCTGCCGGGAATATTTACGCCCATCAGATTGAGCTTATTGACCGCGTGATCGAGCACTTCAATGGCAATGCGCGTGTCGGTCAGCGGCACGGCAGCGCTGGCCCACACTCGGCCGGGATAACGGCGCTGGGCCGCGGCCATTTCCTCGTTCCATTGCATGGCCGCATCGCGCCCTTCTTCGGGCGGCAGATCGGAAAAGCAGATGGAGAACGGGCCGATCGAGCAGACGACGCCGACTTCATGTCCCAGCCCATCCATGTGCTCGAGCTGGCGGTCGAGATCGAACCACTCGGTCCAGGAATTCAGCGACGGCCGGCCGGGATGGCCGACATAATTATATCCGCCGCGCGCATTTTTCTCCGCCTTCGGATAATCGCTGCGCTTGCAGAACCGCTCGAACACACTGCGCGGCCACCAATGAAAATGAGAATCGATAATTTTCATGCTGCAACTCCGGATTTGGCAAGGCGCTGTTCGACCCAGTTCCACAGCATAGCATGGGCGCCGGGCGGCGCATTCACCACATTCTCGAAAAAATCCCGCCGATCGTCTGTATGCAATATGCGGCGCCATTTTTCGTGCAGGCCGGAATTGCCGGTAAGCGGCGCGCCCAATCGAATCTGCTCCAGTTCCTCAACCAGGGTTCGCTGCGCGGCCTTGACGGCCAGTCGCACAGGCCAACGCGATTTGTTGGTGAACTCCGCGGCCGGGGTAATCGTAACCCGTCGTGAGAAATCGATCAGTGCGGGCGTAGCGCCTGCGCGCTGCGGATCAAAAAGGACGTCCGGCGCGAAAGCCGCGCAGGCGAGCTGAAATCCCAGACTGCACATAAGGCTGACGCGATCGCCGGCAATCGCCGGCCGGCTGAGGATGGCGACGTTCATCGCCGGGACGAAGGCCTCGATGGAATCAATTGTGTTTGGATCGAATCCCTTCGCAAGCAAGTTCTGAAATGCCTCGACCGCGGTCGCGGCCTGCCGGGCAATGGGGAAGGGCTTGTAATCGGTCTCACCGATGTGCGGCCAAA
>JAGWSK010000249.1 GCA_028869355.1 Alphaproteobacteria bacterium
TACCTGGTGCAGATTCTCGGCATTTGGGATGCGATCAATCAGCATTACCAGACGGATATCTCACCCGACACGAAAGCACTGCTCGACGGCTATGTTGCCGGCCTGAACCTCTATGCCGCACAACACCGCGGTGAGGTCCTGGCAGGATTTGCGCCGGCGCGGCCGCAGGACGTCGTCGCCCTGTTCATGTTGCGGTTGCCGCTTTTTTATGGGCTGGACAATCAGATCAAAGCGCTGATTGCCGGAACGCCGGCAAAGACCGCAGGCGATCTGACACACCTGCGTTCGCTCGCCGCCGCCTTGGCGCCGGCGCGTTCGGCAGACGGCGCGACGAGGCTGCTGATCAATCCGCAAGGGCCTTTTGCCGGCCCGCTGTCGTGGTATGAAGCGCGTGTCAGTTCCGCCGAAGGCTGGAACCTGGAGGGCGGCCTGATTCCGGGCTCGCCGGTGATGCTCGCCGCATCCGGCCCCAATTCGGGCTGGGGCATTTCGGCCAACCGTCCGGATCTCGTTGATATTTATCAATTGAAGCCGAATCCCGCGAACCCGAACCAATACTGGTTTGACGGTGCGTGGCGGGAGTTGGAAGCGCGCGAGGCGCGCATCGTCACCCGGCTGTGGGGCCCCATCCGGGTGATTGTACGCCGGCCACTGCTCCGTTCCATCCATGGTCCGGCATTCCGCGGTCGCGAGGGGCTGTATGCGCTGCGTTATGCGGGGCAGGACAATCTGAAAGGCATCGATGCATTTTTTGCCCTGAACAAAGCGCAGGACTTCAATTCCTTTACCGCCGTCCTCGCGTCCGGCGACATTCCTTCGCTCAGTTTTGTGTATGCCGACCGCACGGGACGTATTGCCGCGATTTACAACGGCACGTTTCCAAACCGCCCAGGGGGTTATGACTGGACCCGGCCGGTGCCTGGTGATGTCTCAGCCGATCTGTGGACGAGTTATTTGCCGTTTTCGGCGGTTCCCCAGACCGTCGCGCCACAGAGCGGTTTTGTCATCGCCGCGAATGCAACGCCGTTCCGCGTGACTTCCGATCCCTACAATCCCAAACCCGAAGCGTTTGCGGCCACTATGGGAATTGAAACCGGTCTCAATA
The DNA here is from genome assembly GCA_028869355.1 of Alphaproteobacteria bacterium. Classification (GTDB taxonomy): domain Bacteria; phylum Pseudomonadota; class Alphaproteobacteria; order Micropepsales; family Micropepsaceae; genus CAIYRG01. Next base: position 1,106 of record JAGWSK010000249.1, read on the forward strand.
ACCGTGCACGGCGCGGGCTGGCATTGCTGCCTGCAGCCCGAACCCTGACGGATGAAGCGTTCCGGGCTTTCAAATTCGACAACTGCTTCGCTGCGGATTCCGATTTTGCCGCCATCGTGAAGGATCTGGCGGAACGAAATTACGCCGGCGAGCCCCTGCTTGAAGAGGCCGGCGAAGACCTGCGGCGGTATAATCTCTGTACGGACGCACGCAACCGTGGCGCTGCATTGGCCGTGCTCACCGCAGCCCCGCTGCTGCGGGCTTCGGCCAATGGCATGCCGCGGCCGGATCCTGTCGCGACATTGCGCAGCAGCGCGGAATTGTTACTTTCGCACTTTGCACGACTTGATCCCGAATGGGGTGAAGTCAACCGGCTCCGGCGCGACAATCTGGATCTCCCCCTCAGCGGTGCGCCGGACGCGCTGCGCAACATCGAATTGGCGAACCGGAAGACCGTGGAATCCATGGCCGCCGAAGCGGGCGATTCATTCGTGCTGTTTTCCACCTGGCAGCGGAACGGCGCATGGCAGGCCCAGAGCATTGTGCCGTTCGGAAATTCCCGCAATTCGGGCACCAATCGATACGATAATCAGGCTGTCCTGTACGCACGCGAACAGCTGAAATCCGTACCACTGGATCCGCGTTCACTTCTGGCGCAGGCGACAGCCATTGAACGCCCTGGCAGAACGGCGCAAACCGTCGCGCCCCCTCGCACCCTTCCGCCCGTGCCACCGAATTTCAGCTTCGGCGCTCCGGCGAGTGCCGCAGAGCGGAGCCCCTGACAAGCGTGTCAGTGCGATCCGCGATGCAGAATCTCGCCGGCGAGTCCGCTGTCATAGGCAAGCCCCTCTGCGGTCAAAATCATTGCCGCCGGCCATTCGGACCGCGCGAGTCCCTTGCGGGCCAACGCATTCCAAACCGCTTCGTTGAACAGTCCCGTGGCGTCGCTGCCGCTGACCACAAACTCACCAATGTGGAAATGATCCGCATGCCTGCCGGGAAAGCGGCGGATCGTGTATTCGCCCTCGGCGGGGCCTGGCTCACCCGCGCCATCAGTTGCAGCCAGTGCCTGCAACACGGTCAGAGTGCGCAGTTGCAGCGGATTGAGTTTCAACGGATTGCGTCGTTGCATGTCGTGTGCACCCGCCAGACCGGTCTAGGCTGAGCCCGGCAATTCGAGACAGACTTTCAGTCCGCCGAGCGATGCCTGTGCCAGCGTTAGTGTACCGCCATACAGCTTCGAGATATCCCGCACGATGGCAAGCCCCAGACCGGTTCCGGGAACCGACTCATCAAGCCTCTTGCCGCGTTCGATTTGCTCGGAACGTTTATCGGGGGGCAAACCCGGACCATCATCTTCGACCAAAAGCATGAAGCGTCCGGTTTCGAGCGGCGAAGCTTTGACCTGAACCCTGGTTCGCGCCCACTTGCAGGCATTGTCGAGGAGATTGCCTGCCATCTCTTCGAAATCCTCACGTTCGCCTCGAAATGCCAGACCTGGCGCCACATCCAGATCGATGGCGAGAGTCTTCTCGACATGCATGCGGGTCAGAACCCGCGAGAGATCACCGAGTGAGGCTGAAATATCGGTGCGGCTGCCCAGCACATCGAGGGCGCCTGCCGCGCGTGCACGCGCCAGATAATGGTCAACCTGCCTCCGCATGGAATTCACCTGGCGCGTCACCGTATCGGCAAGCGGCGAAGATGACGGCGATGACGCGGCTTCATTGGCGAGCACGGTCAGCGGCGTCTTCAAAAAATGCGCGAGGTTGGCGACATGTGCCCGCGCCCGGCCAACCACTTCGCTGCTGTGTGCGATCAGACCGTTGAGTTCGGTTGCAAGCGGGGCAATCTCCGCCGGGAATTCGCCCTCCAAACGCTGCGCACGGCCTTCGCGAATGCGTGCCAAACCGTCGCTGACCGCGCGCAGGGGCACCAATCCGACCCGAACCTGGATGGCAATCGCCGCCAGTAGTCCCAAACTGAAAAGCGCGAACGACCAGAGCAGCGTGCGGTTGAACCGAAGCACGTCGGTTTCGGTTTCATTGACGCTGCTCGCCACAACGAATCGAAATTTTCCGTTTTCGCGAATGCCGCCGGTGACGCGCGGAAGCGTGATCTCACGCACCAGCACGCGCAACCTTTGCCCGTCAGGACCGTCCCCATAGCCCCATTGTGTGTTGTTGTCGGCGGTCACCAGGCCCTGTGGAACAATCGTCTGATCCCACAGCGAGCGCGATGTCTCCGGCTGCTGATCCGCAGGCTGTGCAGCCTCCGGTTCGATTTGCCAATACCAGCCCGAAAATACCCGCTCAAAGCGGGGATCAGCGAAGCGGTTCTCGAGTGCCACGTGATCCGGCGCATCGACTTCTGCGGCTGCGAGCAAGCCATCGAGGTCGAAGCGCAATTGATCGTCAAGACTTTCCTGAACCGCTCCGCGAAACAGTCCCGAAAGAATGAAGCCGCCTGTGATCAGACAAAACACACACCAGACAGCTGCCCCGGCGATCAGCCGGAAAGTCAGCGAATTGCTTTGCGGAAAAATGCGCTTCAGCTTTGTTCCTCAGCCGCACTCGGCTCATCAAGCCGGTAACCAAGGCCTCGCACCGTGTGAATGACATCGACGCCAAGCTTCTTGCGCAGGCGGCCGACGAAAACTTCGATCGTATTCGAGTCGCGATCAAAGTCCTGGTCATAGAGATGCTCGACCAGATCGGTGCGCGAAAGCACCTGTCCCTTGTGATGCGCAAGATAGGCGAGAAGCCTGTATTCGAGCGATGTGAGCTTGACCGGATTGCCCGCCACCGTCACGCGTGAACTGCGTGTGTCGATACGGAGTGGCCCGATCTCGATGTCGGGAGATGCAATGCCGGCAGCGCGCCGGACAAGCGCGCGCAACCGTGCGAGCAGTTCTTCGGTATAGAACGGTTTCGCCACATAATCGTCGGCGCCGGCGTCGAATCCCGCCACCTTGTCGGCCCACCGGTCGCGTGCGGTCAGGATCAGCACCGGCATTTTGCGGCCGGCTTTGCGCCAGCGCTCCAGAACCGTGACGCCATCCATCTTCGGCAATCCGAGGTCGAGGATCACCGCGTCATAGGGCTCGGTGTCGCCGAGAAAATGACCTTCTTCTCCGTCCGATGCGACATCGACGACATAGCCCGATTCGGTGAGCGCCTTTTTCAGCAAACGCTGCAGGTCGGCTTCATCTTCAACAACCAGGATGCGCATAAGGCCTATCTCCGATATCCGCGGCCCGGTGGGGGTCCACCACGCGGAATCACCGGCGGCCCCCGGCGCGGCACATTCCGCAAAATGAATCCGCGCGGTGCAACAGCTGGCGGTCCGACAACCGGCGGACCAACCATCTGGGGCGGGCCATAACCCGGCGGAGGCCCGTAAGCCTGTGGTTGCGGCGCAACGCCAGGCTGCGGCGGATAGCCTGGCGGAACCCGTGCATAGCCCGGGGCTACGGGATAACCTGGTGGCGGTCCTGGCGGCGGTCCATAGGCACCCGGTGGAGGACCGCGGTCTTCACCCTGCACCCCCAAAACGCGCCCGGTGCGGGCATCGGTATCCAGCCACAAAACGCGGCCATCGGGAGTAACCCATTTGAGACGATAGCGCGGTTCGCCTTCGGGAGACGGATTGGGCCCCTGGACATCGGCGAGGCTGCCTGGGCGCTGGCGCCGAATCCCGTTGACTATCTGATCCAGCGAACGCACCTGACCCGACTGTACACCCTCACGCGCGCGACTGGGCTGTGCCGAAGCCGTGCCGGCGAAGGCAGCCAAGAAGGACAGTGAAGCGGCCAACATCAGGACCCGGTACCGCATTTCGAGCCTTTTAAGCCCGAGCGCATGAACTCTGGATGAACACCCCGCCCAGCCTCCGTTCAGCCGAAGGATGACATGGTGCCGTCCAGACATAAGGGCCTCCCGACACGGATCAAGCCCGATTTGTCCGGCCATGGGTTACGTGCATCGCCCCTCCTCGCGTTCCCCTGCCGATGAACGCCCCGCGATTATCTGACAGATATCGCGGGGCGTTTCAAAAGGAACCCGCGACCCGGGCTGCTCGAGTTCCAATGCCCGTGAGCGGGTTTTGTTGCCCCCGGATCGCCAAATTTGTTGCGGCGCGCCGGAGGAATTGACGCGTATCCATTGCGTGGAACGGAGAAACCGGCCGGATGCCAATTCTGCACCCTGCAGGCAACGAACCGGGTGGCCGGCCTCGGCGGTCGGTCGCCAGTCGCGTCGGGTTTTGGACCGGCATTGTGGCGGCAGCCGCGGCCGGAGTCCTGCTTGCCGTTTCGATTGCGTTTGTCGGCGCAGTCAACGTCTTGGCGCCCGACCTGTCGCAACCCGACCTCTACACCCTTAATCGGCCGGCATCGCTGACGTTTGTTGATGAGCATGATCAGCCGGCCGGGCAGCGCGGAGCGATCGTCGGCGAGAGGCTGACACTCAACGAATTACCACCCTATGTACCGAAGGCATTTATCGCTGAAGAAGATCGCGACTTTTACCGGCATCACGGTATCGATCCCGAAGGGATGCTGCGTGCGGCAATTGTCAATTTTCAGGCCGGCCACGTCGTGCAGGGCGGTTCGACAATTACGCAACAGGTTGTGAAAATGCTGTTTCTGACTCCCGACCGAACCTTTACGCGGAAATTGCGCGAAGTCGGCGGCGCGCTGGCGCTGGAGCGGCGCCTCACAAAACAGCAGATTCTCGAGCTCTATCTCAACCGCATTTACCTCGGGTCAGGAGCATACGGGATCGATGCGGCCGCGCATGTTTATTTCGGCAAGCCGGCGCGTGATCTGACGGTCGCGCAAGCGGCAATGCTGGCGGCACTGACGCGCGCGCCTTCGGCCTTTTCGCCGCGCCGCGATCTGGAAGCGGCGCAGCAACGTGCCGCAGAAGTGCTTTCCCAGATGGTCGAGATTGGTGCGATCACGCCGCAGCAGCAACGCTTTGCCGGAAAACATCCTGCAGTGGTCATCCCACTCAGGGACAGTGTCGCGCGAAGCTATTTCCTCGATGCGGCTGCGAATGAAGTCCACCAATTGCTTCCGGCCGCACAGGGCGATCTGATCGTTTCCACAACCCTGGATCCGAAACTTGAAAACGCAGCAGCGTCGCAGCTTTCAGGCGTGTTGAGCCGGCGCGGCAGAGCTCTGCACGCAAACCAGGGCGCATTGGTTTCGATGACCACAGATGGCGCCGTACGCGCCTTGGTAGGTGGTGTTGACTACAGCGAAAGCTCGTTCAACCGGGTGACGAATGCCCATCGGCAACCGGGCTCCGCATTCAAGGCATTTGTCTATCTCGCGGCGCTCGAGCACGGCTTGACTCCCGCGACTGTGCGGGTCGACCAGCCGGTCTCAATTCAGGATCTCGCCAAAGTCTGGACGCCGGACAATTACAGCCAAAATTATGTCGGTCCGGTCACGCTGGAAACGGCATTCGCGCACTCGATCAATACGATTGCGGTTCAGCTTGGCCAGGAAATTGGAATTTCCAGCGTCGTCGACGTTGCACACCGGCTTGGAATTCAGTCGCCATTGAACGCGGTGCCTTCGCTGGCGCTCGGCACTTCCGACGTCACGCCGCTCGAGATGACGGCAGCCTACGGAGCATTCGCGACTCTGGGGCGCAAAGTCGAACCCTATCTGGTGCGCGAAGTCCGCAAACCCGACGGCACGGTGCTCTATCGCCGGCCGGCTCCGGCTTCGCAGCAGGTCTTTTCCCAGGACAATGCTCTCGAAATGAATGACCTGCTGTATCAGGTCGTGCGGGAAGGAACCGGACACGCTGCTGCGGTTCCAGGGTACGAGGTCGCAGGTAAGACAGGAACCAGCTCTGACTATCGCGACGCGTGGTTCATCGGATTTTCGTCCGATCTGATCACCGGCGTCTGGGTCGGCAACGATGATTCTTCTCCCATGAACAAGGTGACCGGCGGTTTGCTGCCGGCGCAAATATGGAACGGGTATATGCGCGTGGCGCTGCAGAATCGGCCCGCTACACCGCTTCAGCGCGCCGAACCGGTGCCGATGCTGATGGCGCAAACTCCGGACAACGGCGCAATCAACGGCGAGCCTGGAGCGCAACTTCCGGAGCAGGGTCCGCTCGATGGAATTGGCCGCTTCTTTGGGGGGTTGTTCGGCAACAATCCACCCCCACCACCCCCACCACCGCCACCGCCGCCACAACAGAGGGCCGAGGTGCCCCCGGATTTTTTTACCGATCGCCGCCCCGATATGGCGGCGCCTACGCCGAACAATACCGGCAATACGCTCAACGATGGCAGCAATACCAACGGCAATACCAGCAATGGCA